>CAZNYY010000142.1:5308-6217 GCA_964577335.1 uncultured Oscillospiraceae bacterium
AGAGGAAGAACCTCCCGCCTTATGTGTGCGGGCTCTCTCGCTGTGCATATAAGCCCTGTGTATGGCACCGACAGGCGAAGCACGGCAACAAGCTTTTTAAAGTCGCTGTCACTTACGGCATATTCGGGTTTGGTGGAGTACGGCGTGTCTATTGCGGGGGTTATCCTCGGGAATGAAATGGTGTGTGGTCCCACACCCCCAAAATTTTCTTCAAGGTGAAGTGTGTGGTACAAAAGCCCCATCACCTCAAATCTCCAGTCATAAAGCCCGAACAAAACCCCAAGCCCGCAGTCGTCAACACCCGCCCTGATCGCACGGTCCATTGCGTAAAGCCGCCAACGGTAATGCCCCTTTATAGTGTTTTGGGGGTGAACAAGTCTGTATGTATCATGATGATAGGTTTCCTGAAACACTTGATATGTACCAATTCCAACGTCACGCAGCCTTTCAAGCTCCTCCACGGTAAGGGGTGCGCAGTTTATGTTTGCACGGCGTATTTCGCCATGCTCACTTTTCACGCTGTAAACCTTCTCAACAGTGCTGCAAATAAAATCAATGTCGGTGGAGGGTGATTCTCCGTAAACCAAAACAGTGCGCTTTTGCCCTTCCTCTACTAAAATGCGAACTTCTTTTTCTATTTCATCAGGGGTCAGCGTTTTGCGGTCAATTGAAGCATTACTGCAACGAAAACCGCAGTATTGGCAGTTGTTTGCACATTCGTCACTTATGTACAATGGTGCGAAGAAAACAATCCTGTCACCGTAAACCTGCTCCTTTAACATATGTGCAAGCTCAAACATTTCTTCAAGGGTTTGGGGGTCGTTGTTCTGAAGTAAAACGGCAGTCTCCTCAGGCTCAAGCCTAATACATTCCTCTGCCTTTTTCAGCACACGGCGCACATCCGCTTTT
>CAZNYY010000143.1:0-6196 GCA_964577335.1 uncultured Oscillospiraceae bacterium
AAAGAACAAGGATTACAGGGTTTATGCTGTTTTGGGGGACGGTGAGCTTGAGGAAGGTCAGGTTTGGGAGGCGGCAATGTTTGCGCCCCATTATAAATTGGACAACCTTACAGCTTTTGTGGACTTTAACGGACTTCAGATTGACGGGGATATAACGGAGGTTATGAACCCCTGTCCGATAGACAAAAAATTTGAGGCATTCGGATGGAATGTTCTTCATGCCGATGCGCATGATTTTGACAGCCTTGAAGCGGCAGTGAAAACTGCGCATGAAACAAAGGGGCGTCCCACGGTTATAATTGCGAAAAGCGTTAAAGGGCGGGGTGTTTCATTTATGGAAAATGCCGCTCAGTGGCACGGCATGGCACCGAATAAAGAACAGTTTGAACAGGCTATGTCGGAACTTGGAGGTGTTGTAAATGGCTGAGAAAAAAGCAACTCGTGAGGCGTACGGTGCGGCACTTGCGGAATTTGGAAAGACACATGATTTTTTGGTTTTGGATGCGGATTTATCAAAGTCCACCAAAACGGATACTTTTAGAAAGGTATTCCCCGAGCGTTTTATTAATATGGGTATTGCGGAGGCAAACCTGATGAGTACATCAGCGGGTATTGCATCCTGCGGAACAACGGTTTTTGCCAGTACCTTTGCAATGTTTGCAGCAGGGAGGGCATTTGAACAGGTTCGAAACTCCATAGCATATCCCGGGCTTAATGTTAAAATAGGCGCAACCCATGCGGGTATTTCGGTGGGTGAGGACGGGGCGACACACCAGTGTTTGGAGGACTTGGCTTTGATGCGTTCACTTCCCGGTATGACCATTATAAATCCTGCGGATGCGGTTGAGGCAAGGGCGGCGGTTTTAACGGCGATTGAAACGGATGGTCCTTTTTATCTTAGGTTTGGGAGGCTTCCGGTTGAAACTATTTTTGATGCGGACACATATAAATTTGAAATAGGCAAAGGAATTGTTTTAAAAGAGGGCAGTGACGTAAGTATTGTTGCAACCGGACTTATGGTGCCCGAAGCAATTTTGGCGGCTGAGGCACTCTCCCTAAAAGGAATATCCGCAGAAGTTATAAATATTCACACTATAAAGCCCATAGATGCGGAGCTTATCGCAAAATCCGCCGCAAAAACGGGTGCGGTTGTAACTGCTGAGGAACATAATATAATAGGCGGACTTGGCAGCGCGGCGGCGGAGGTTTTGGTTGAAAATTACCCTGTGCCGATGGAGCGAATAGGCACTCGGGACAAGTTTGGCAAAAGCGGAAAGCCTGCGGCACTTTTGAAAATGTATAATCTCACCGCCGAGGATATTGAAGCGGCGGCTATAAAGGTAATAAACAGAAAACGTTAGGGAAGGTTTTAAATGCACAATCTTTTGGAAGAATTAAACCCTCAGCAGCGTCTTGCGGTTACCACAACCGAGGGACCGCTGCTTGTGATAGCGGGGGCGGGCAGCGGGAAAACCCGTGTGCTTACATACAGAATTGCATATCTTATAGAAGAGCTTGGGGTTTCCCCATACTCTGTTTTGGCGATTACCTTTACAAACAAGGCGGCGGCACAAATGCGTGAGCGGCTTTTGAAACTTGCCGGGGAGCGGGCGGAGCAAATGTGGATTAGCACCTTTCACTCTGCCTGTGTAAGAATTTTGCGCAGGGATATTGAAAGGGTCGGGTATGAGCGGGGTTTCACCATATATGATTCATCCGACCAGAAGGCACTGATAAAGGATTGCATAAAACAAGTGGGGCTTGGAGAGAAGGAATACACCCCCGCTTACTGCCTTTCAAAAATATCATCGGCGAAGGATTTGCTGTTAGGACCCGAGGAGTTTGAGCAGACATATCAAAATGATTTTAGGATGAAGGGAATTGCCAGGGTATATGAACTATACCAAAAAAGACTGCACCAAAACAATGCGGTTGACTTTGATGATTTAATAGTGCTGACAGTGAAATTATTGTCCGAAAACAAGGATGTTTTGCACTATTATTCAAATAAATTCCGCTATATTCATGTTGACGAATATCAGGACACAAACAACGCACAGTATCAGCTTGTAAGCCTTTTGTCGTCCGCCCACAAAAATCTCTGTGTGGTGGGGGATGATGACCAGAGTATATACAAATTTCGGGGTGCGGACATTACAAATATTTTGGAATTTGAAAAGACCTTTCCAAATGCTAAAGTGATAAAGCTTGAGCAAAATTATCGTTCAACGGGGAAAATTTTGGAGGCTGCAAACAACGTTATTTTAAATAACGAGGGCAGGAAGGGCAAAAAACTTTGGACCGAAAATGAGGAAGGCGCACTTGTGACATTATGCAGACTGCCCACCGAACGTGATGAGGCGGCATATATTGCGGACGAAATTTGGGAGCTTAACCAAAATCAGGGCATACCCTATTCCGACATTGCCGTTTTGTACAGGATGAACGCACAGGCAAGGGCGGTTGAGGAAGCGCTTATCCGCCGTGCGGTGCCGTACAGAATTATGGCGGGGCACAGGTTTTATGACTTAAAAGAAATAAAAGATATTATCGCATATCTTAGAATAATTGCAAATCCTGACGACAATGTAAGTCTTGTCAGGATTATAAACGAACCTAAACGAAAAATAGGAAAAACCACGGTAGACAACCTTGCGGCGGCGGCAGACGAGGCTGGAGTAAGTATAATGGAGTTTATAAGCAGTGATGAAAATTTGCCGCTTATGGGGCGCTCCGCCGAAAATGTGCGAAGGTTTGCGAATATAATAAATTCCTTGAGGGTTGTCTCGGGCGAGATGAGTATATCCTCATTTATTTCAGAGATGTTGGACAAAACGGGTTACGCCGCCCAGTTTATTACTGCCGAGAAAAATCCGGAATCGGAAGCAAGGCTTGAAAATATAAAAGAGTTTGTGTCGGTCGGTGTAAACTATGAAAAAACCGCCGAGGAACCCTCGCTTGGGGATTTTTTGGACGGGGTTTCGCTTATATCGGATATAGACAGCTTTGACGAAATGCAAGAGGCGGTGTCGCTTATGACACTTCACACCGCCAAGGGGCTTGAATTCCCTGTTGTATTTTTATGCGGTGCGGAGGAGGGGGTTTTCCCGGGTACACGGGCGATGTTTGAAAAAGATGAGGTTGAGGAGGAGCGGCGCCTTTGTTATGTCGGCATTACACGTTCACGAAAAAAACTGTATATTACGCACGCCAAGGAACGCACGCTTTTTGGGTTTACTTCTCATAACCCCGTTTCAAGGTTTATAAAGGAAATACCCGGCGATTTGTTTGACGAAATAGACAAGGCGGCACCGCAAAAGCCGCAGGGAATAAGCTTTGGAAGTCACCCAAAGCCCGGGAATGATTTTGCATACAAGCCCCCGCAAAGGAAAAACCCGGCATTTGAAAAGAGTGCATTTGTTGATTATAAGCGGGGAGATTCAGTGGAGCATAAGAAGTTTGGCAGGGGGATAATAACCGACGCCATACCCGTAGGAAACGATGTTAAGCTTGAAATAGCGTTTGAAAACGCAGGTACAAAAACTCTTTTGGCGGTATACGCAAACCTGACAAAACTTTAACAAAAAGGACGCATATGTATAAAATGCGTCCTTTTAATTTGCTAAAAAATAAGTCGGCGGGGACAGAATTCTTTAAATTTAATCTTCCTCGGGGCTTTTAGATGGATGGGAATGGCTGTCGAAAAATGTTGATTTATAATGCCGGTTATGTTATTATAACTGGTGGGGAATATCCCCCGCTTATATGTTACAACTTTTTCGTTTAGATAAAATATAACCCGCTTTATTTGCGGTGTTTACAGCAAAAGAATTAAGAGGTGATGAAGTGAAACTAAAGACATTTAAGGGTGGCATATATCTTTGCAGCAACAAGGAGAAAACACGCTCAAACCCCATAAAAATGCTTGACCCTGTGGAAACAATGGTTTTTCCTATGCAACAGCATAGGGGTGTTATTTGCGACTCCTTGGTGAAAAAGGGTGACTATGTTAAGATGTGGCAACGAGTAGGGGATTCTTCTGCATTTATGTCAACTCCAATTCACTCAAGCGTTTCGGGCGAGGTTGCGGCAGTTGAGCCACGCCCGGCACCCGGCGGAAGAATGGTAAATTCCGTAGTGATAAAAAACGATTTTAAGGATGATATATGCGAGGAGGAGGTTCCGAAATATTCAAGGGACAACCTTGCCGAAGTTATAAGGGCTGCGGGCATTGTGGGAATGGGCGGAGCGTGCTTTCCCACACATATAAAAGTAAGCCCGCCAGCCGGCAGGAAAATTGAAATGATAATTGTAAACGGTGCGGAGTGTGAACCGTATCTTACAAGTGACCACAGGGTTATGCTTGAAACCCCCGAGGAGGTTTTGGACGGGCTTGAGGTACTGCTTTCGGCAATGTCGGTGTCAAGGGGCGTTATTGCTGTTGAGAACGATAAGCCCGACGCAATAAATGTGCTGCGTGGGATGCTTGATAAATATAGCGGTATAGAGGTAAGGGAGCTTACCGTCAAATACCCCCAGGGTTCGGAAAAGCAGGTTATAAAAGTGGTAAGCGGACGGAGGGTGCCCTCCGGCGGGTTGCCGGCGGATGTGGGGGTTATTGTTGTGAATGTTGATACCTGCACTGCAATTTACCGTGCCGCCAAAAGGCGTATGCCACTTGCACGCCGTATTGTCACGGTGAGCGGCACAATAGTGAAGCAGCCTGCTAATTTCAGTGTGCGGCTTGGGATGCCTGTGGGTGCGCTTTTAGAGGCGGCGGGCGGCACAACGGAGCCGCTTCGAAAACTGGTAATGGGCGGTCCCATGATGGGGCAGGCGCTTTCAAGTTTGGATGCCCCCGTTATAAAAGGTACAAGTGCGCTGTTGGCATTTGGAGAGAAGGATATAAAGCAGGGGAGGGAGCTTGCGTGTATTCGTTGCAGCAGATGTATCCGTGTATGTCCTATGGGGTTAAACCCCGCTTTCCTATGCACCTATTCCGAGGAGGGGGATTGGGAGGCTTCCAAAAAAATTAATATTATGGACTGTTTTGAATGCGGTTCATGTGACTATGTATGCCCTTCAAAACGGAGGATTGTACAGTCAATACAGCTTGCGAAAAGTAAAATATGGGGGATGGAGGGTGAGAAAAATTGAATAATCTGTTTATTGTTTCGTCATCCCCCCATATAAGGGGAACTAGCAGTGTACAAAAGATTATGCTGGATGTCGTAATAGCGCTTATTCCGGCTTTGGGTGCGGGAGTGTATTTTTTTGGAATTCGGGCACTTTATGTAACTTTATTTTCTGTTATATGCTGTGTGGTTTTTGAGGGGCTTTGGCAGAGGCTCACAAAAAGGGCGGTTACGATATTTGACCTTAGTGCGGTTATAACGGGTATACTTTTGGCAATGAACTTGCCTGTCGGCATCCCGTACTGGATGGTTATACCCGGCGCATTTTTTGCGATTATAATAGTGAAACAGCTTTTCGGGGGGCTTGGGCACAATTTTATGAACCCTGCTTTGGCGGCAAGGGCATTCCTGCTTGCATCATGGCCTGCCGAGATGACAAATTGGGTAACACCAGCGGACGCTGTGTCCACCGCTACGGTGCTTACCGGATATATGCGCCCCATACCTACATATTTTGAAATGTTTATTGGCAAAATGCCGGGATGTATCGGCGAGGTGTCGGCTGCGGCGCTTCTTTTGGGCGGGCTGTACCTTATTGCAAAAAGGGTGATAAACCCTATATTGCCGCTATCCTTTTTAGGCACGGTATTTATTTTCACAACAATGGCGGGTCCACGAGGGTTTATGACGGGTGACGGGCTGATGCATCTTTTAAGCGGCGGACTGCTGCTTGATGCGCTTTTCCATGGCCAGCCGGTAGGGAGCCGGATCCGGCTTACTGATCTGCGTATCCTCTGCGGTGACAATCTCGTCAAACGCATTCTCCACTCCGAGCTTCTTCAGCACCGGAAGAATGTCCGAGCGCAACGCGCCCGAGCAGATCGCAATCGGGATCGTCCCGGAAAGATGTTGAATCAGCGCCACCGCCCCCGGAAGAGCCTCCGCTCCGCCGGTCTCGAGCAGTTCCTGAAAGACAGCGGCCTTTTGCACCAGCAAGGGCCGTAGCCCGGACACATCCCGCTCCGGGAAGACATGCCGAAAGACATCCCGGTCATCAAATC
>CAZNYY010000144.1:0-6185 GCA_964577335.1 uncultured Oscillospiraceae bacterium
GAGATAGCGGGTGCGCCGAAGGTGTTAATAGAAAATGAGACATGTGGAGGAGGGGGAGTTCAGGAGTATAAAAAGTATTTAGCGAGAATAGAAGTAGTATAAGATAGTATAGAAGATTTCAAATTCCCTACATATGTTTTTATACAAAATAGAACTTTGTTTTGTTTGAAATTAGCTTATACAAGCCTGTAAAAATGCCCCAAGCGGTTTTATAACTGCTTGGGGTATTCTTTTGCTCATAAAGGTTAAAAAGGGTGTATTTATTGTTTTTTATATCTTCCTAATAAATAATCTGTTGATACTTTATAAAGTTCAGCAAGTTTTAGAATGTTTTCAGTAGTAGGAAAGTTCGCTCCTGTTTCGTATTTAGCATATGAGCCACGTGCTAAATTTAAATAGTCTGCTATTTTTTGTTGTGTATATCCGTGCTTTTTTCTCTCTTCTTTTAATATTTCTTTAATTTCCAATTTTATCTCTCCTTTGTACTTTTCAAGATACATTATTTATTATATCAGATATTTTGAGTAAGTAGAAGTAAAAGGAAGAAAACAAAAGATTATGTACTTTTAAAGTACATAAATTGCCTTATTTCAAGTTTGATTAAAATGTTCCTATAAAGTACAATTAGGTTGTTCTTTTAAAGTACAATATGAAAGAGGTGATAAGAGTGGTTTTTAAAACGGTAGCAATTGTTCTGGGGCAGTCAAACGGTGTTTCGAAAAAAGGAAATGCTTTTCAAGAAATTTTGATTCAGCAAGGAACGGAAACTTTAACAATGTTAGCAAAAAACCATGAAATGGAACATGTAGAGCCTTATAAGCAATATATTATTGAGGTTGATTACATTGAACGGTTTAAAAATTTTCGTTGCTTGAGCATTGAATCAAAACAGACAAAGGACGGTAAATGATGGATATTGAATTGATGGAAGTTATTCCATCTTTACCGATTGAATTTTTCCCCCTTGCATTAGGTGTTATATTTGGTGGCATTTTGGCGGTGATTGCTTCGGTGTCGTTTGATTGGGGGGTGTGAAATGGATGAATTGTTTTCATTGTTTGCACAGGGTGCAATTTATGGATTTACTACCGGAATAACGGTTTGGTTTATCTGTTGGGGATTATCGGCATTAGTCCGATTTTTCATAAATATCACAAAAATTTAAGTTTAAGGAGGTTTTATCATGAAGGGAAAATTGAAAGGTTTGGCAACAAAGTTTTTGGCGGTGGTTAGTGCTTTAATGGCGCTTACTGTTTCTGCTTTTGCAGAAACTTCGGATGCTGTGGCATCAATGTCAACCGGGATTGCAGGAATCAAGGATGATATCGTTTCCGGTATTGGTGCAGTGGCACCCTATGCCTTGGCGATTGTCGGGCTGTTCTTGCTTTGGCGCTATGGCATGCGCTTTTTCAAAAGTGTATCCAAGTAGAAAGAAGTCTGAAAGGGCTGGGCGATTGCCCGGCCTTTTCCTTTTAGGGGTGAAAACTATGTATAAAAAAATGTTGATAATTCTGCTGATTGCTGTTTTTGCTTTTAATTTTATTCCTGAACCGCCAAAGGCTGAAGCTTTTGCAATTACAAGCGGAATGTTGATTACGGCGGCGGCACTTTTGACAGCGGCGGGAATTTATGCGTTATCTGAAATTGATATGGAAAATGTATCACGAGGTTTAATAAAGTGGTTACGTGGCAGTGCTACGCTTTTTTCCTATTTTACTGAATATGTTGCAACGGGTAATGTTAAAATTAATGCTGCTTTGGCGAGTACCATTGAGGACTATAAAAGCGAAGTTGTTACAACTGGTTTTTATTATTACGAGCCGTCTATTATGGGGTCTTCTTATTATACACAATCGGTTTATCAAGGAATTACCTATCCATCTTTAATTGATACTATGGTAAATTTAGGATACTTTGATTTTGATTTGGATTATATTATTCACAATATGGGGGTGAGTGGTAACCCGGGGAGAGTTTCTTTGCGTTTTAAGCATTATCATGATGTTACTGGTTCTTTTGTCGGTACTAAAACTTTGCGTATTTATCATAGTACGGTCATACCGCCGTTACAAATATATGACGGAACTGTAAGTCCTGCAAATATTTATAATTTACCTTATACATATGAAAATTTGAGACGATTATATTATTCCTATACTGATAAATCATGGTTTTTTGAAACATCTTTAGGGGATACTGTTGCTTTGCCGTTTAACGGAGAACTTGAGTCTGTATCGCAACGTAATTATTATAGCGCTTTTTATATGTATGGTCATGTGGTGCCGTCTTCTTTTGTTGATGGCAGTGCTTATGATGTTGATGTTAATACAAAAATTGATGATTATGTGGGCAGAACGTTGTCAACTGATGAAGTCTATGTAAACGGTCAAGCTGTGCCTGTTACTGGTGTGGGGTCTTATGTTGGGGCGAATGCTGTTGATATCCCTGTTACTGCTGTTGATGTGGGTGGTGTGGATGTTCCGGCAGAAAATATTGAAATAGATTTGAACCCTGTTGAAGTGGGGCAAATTGACTGGATGCCCTTGATTCAGTCCGGGGAAAACTTTAAAAGTAAGTTTCCGTTTTCCATCCCTTGGGATTTGCGCAATGCTGTGCAGTCGCTTTCCGCTCCGGCAGAGGTTCCTCGGTGGGAGATTCCCTTGGATAGTTGGAAGCTTGGGGCTAATTCTTTGGTGATTGATTTTGCACAGTTTGAAACCTTGGCTAAAATAGTTCGTTGGGGCTTGTTGTTCCTTTTTATCTTTGGTTTGGCTTTGTTAAGTCGTTATGTGATAGGGGGGTGATTTCGTGGAAGATGTATTAAATTATTTAGGTAATTGGGTAATACAGATTATTAATATTCTGATTCGTGGTTTGGCAGGATTGTTAGATATGTTGCTGATGATTCTGCCCACGTCACCGTTTAACTGGGCATTCAATGATACGGTTTCTTCTTATTTTGGACAATTGAATTGGATTATCCCCATCAATCAAATGCTTGCCATTTTTGAAGTTTGGCTCGGTGCAATCATTATTTATTATGTGGTACAGGTTGCCCTGCGTTGGGTCAAGGCGATTGAGTAACACAAAAGAGATCCTTGCCCAGCTGATCGGTGGCAGTATAATGTGTTACAAGGAAAGGAAAAAGAAATGATTTATTTGTACTCGGGGACTCCCGGCTCCGGCAAGTCCCTGCACCTCGCAAAAGATATTTTGTTTCGGCTCCGCCGAGGGGGTACGGTTATAGCAAATTTTACTTGCAATGAAAAGATAGTGGGGAAGCGTGAGGGGGATTTTATATATAAAGACAATTCGGACTTAACACCTGCCTACTTGGTGGGGTATGCAATAAAGCACCATAAAAAGGGCAGGGAAGGGCAGACCCTGCTTGTCATAGATGAATGCTCTGTCATGTTCAATAGTCGGGAATACGGAAAGAAAGACCGTATGGAATGGATAAAATTCTTTCAAATGCACCGCCATTTCGGTTACAATGTGATTCTGTGCGCTCAAACCGATAGGCTCATAGACCGACAAATTAGGGCATTTGTAGAGTATGACATCAAGCACAGGAAAATGAACAATTTCGGATTCGTAGGAATGTTGTTCTCTTTGTTCCGGCTTCCCATGTTTGCAGCAGTAACCTATTGGTATGGGGTTAAGGAAAGAATCGGAGTTGACTTTTTCATGTACCGCAAGCTTTACGGTCGCTTTTATGATTCCTATGCCATGTTCGAGGAAGCCGAATCCCTCGGGGAAGGGGTGGCGCAAGCCGGGGACCCCATCACCGAAGGAGCGCCTTCCCTCGACATTCCCATATGAACCATGGAAAACCAATTGGTTTTTGGGAGCGAGGCAGTCCGTCCTTCCACAGGCTTCAACGCAAAATGCGATTCCTTGTGCTAAAATATGTTTCCTCGAAGCTAAAAAAGGTTTGGTTTGGTTTTTGTTAGCTTCGGCAGGGGAAGGATAGGCACAAGGAAAAAACGAAGTCAAGGAAATAGCAGGAAGATTTATTTTAGGTTCTCCTTGGCAAATGAACGAAGAGAATGAAGCCGATGAGAACCGTTAAGAAATAAATACTCTGCCCTTGACTTGGTTTTAGCTTTTGGAAGTGAGAAAAAAGACTTCCAAAGTCGGAGAAAACGGCAGGGAAAAAACTCAAACCCTTTATACTTGACATTATATCAATATGCGGGACATTTCTTTAAAATTAAAATCACTTTAGGAGGTGGTCAAAATTGGGAATCTATCGAATTATGAATTTGATTTTAAAGAGTTATCAGAAATAAATAAACCTGTGCATGGCACATATGAATACCATCGGAGACGGATTGATAAAATTTTAGGTTATCAATACAAGCTTAAAAATTATGGTAATAAATATTTTAAGTTGGTCGTTTTAAAAACAGATATAGATTACAATCGGATTGACCGAGAGAATATAGTTAACAATGAGGATAAACTTGAAAATAACCTTATTAGAGCGAAAAATAGGGTGTTTGAACTGGCAATGTGTAACGAGTGGGACTGGTTTGTAACCTTAACCCTTGACCCACAAAAATATGATAGGAATGATTTAAAACGGTATCATAAGGATTTAACTCAATTTGTTCGTGACCAAAGAAAACGGAAAGGAGTAGACTATAAATTTTTGTTCGTGCCGGAACAGCACCAAGATGGCACTTGGCACATGCACGGACTGCTAAAAGGAATCTGTGAAAGGGATATGCCGAAATTTACATGGCAGGACGGTGTGAAGGCTGACCTTGTCAAGGATGGGTATCACAATTGGATCCCATATGCGAAAAAATTTGGTTTTGTATCGTTGGGAAAAGTTAAAAATGCGGTTGCGGTATCAAAATATTGTTCAAAGTACATTAACAAGGCTCTGTTGGAAAGTCAAATGGAAATAGGAGCGCATACATATTACGCAAGCAGGGGACTGGCTGATTGTGGTGAAAGTATATCTTTATCGCCTGCAGTCGTACAGGAAGTCATCCGCATGCGGTCATTGTATGAATCGGATTTTTGCGACTTATATGAAATTCCTGCAGAACAGGCGAATGAATTATTACTAAGTTATTTGGATGAAACACAATTTTGAAAGTGAGGTTTAAAAATGGCTTTCGGTGCTTTTTATCAACTTTATGTTGATGAAATTTACTCCTGTAAGACGGTTGATGAATTATCTTTGATTTATACCCATGTAAGCAATTCAGACCTTACAGGTCGGGAAAAAATTAGTTTAAAGTCTTTGATTATATCGAACATGCCATTCTTTGAATAAGTTAATTAAGCTAATTTGGAACAAAACTGTGATTTTGTACTTAAAAAGCGTATAGCTGATGGGATTTGTCGCAGGGGATTGAATGCCGGGTCACGAAGTGAAAAAGGCATGAAAATCCCCTGTATAGGTTTTTATACAAAATAAAAATTTTGTATAAAAAGGGGGAGAGCGATTAATAAATCATAAAAGAGGCTTTAAAAAGTTCTTAAAAAGCTTCTATGATTAGCCATCGGCATGCCGAACTCCGTATAATTTTAAAAGGTAAAGTTTCTGAAATCATGCGTTAAAATGTTCTTGAATATATAAAGTATTCACTGCGCTTTTGCTTTCTTAAAAAAATGAACTCTTTTAAAATCCTCTGACCTTGTCTACAGGAAAACTTTTGGTTTTTGGTGCGTAAGATTTTGCAAGGCTGACGCCTTGCAAAATCGATAAACCGGAGTTTGAGTTTTTATTTTTGATCACAATAAAAAATGCTTTGGAAAATCAGCATTAATACTCACTTGCATTTTTTTGCTGTGTCTACATTATAATAACCTCTAAGCTAAAACCATCTGTTCCCATATTTGTATTTGAAATTCCCGTGTCGTTGGTTTATTATCAGGTTGCTTTTCCCTTGGGATACCCTACAAAATCCCATATACTCATTTCAACATATGCATATGATCCGGACATAGCCCGGGCGCATTTCACTTTTAAACTTTCCATATTTTGGTTAAAATACTATATTATACTTGCAATTCCATCTATTTATCACCTCCGGCACAGTCGGGGTTTCTATACAAGGAAAAAGCTTTCTTTAATAAAAAGAAAACTTTCTCAAAAAATTAAGAACATCCGGAGCTGCAACCATGATTTTAAGAAGTGTTGCCTGTGTCGGCACTGATTTGTGATA
>CAZNYY010000145.1:0-6165 GCA_964577335.1 uncultured Oscillospiraceae bacterium
GAAGATTTTAAAAATATACTCTCCTCTTAGTTATGACCTGTTCGGATTTATGCCGAACCTTTTGAATGTGCCGCTTATACCGTTACTTTTTTATGGAGAGAGTACTAAAGTTATTATCGGAAAAAATACAGAATGGATACGCCTTATGTTAAATGAGCTGAGTGCAGAAATTGCTTCGGAGAATGTATATAAATATGAATTAATCAAAAACTTGCTCTATGTAATTTTAATAAATATTGCACGTTTGGCGGGTGTGTCGGAAAAGGGTCATAAAAACGTAAAGACAGTGGTTGCCGAGGCGGCACAATATATACAAAACAATCCCTCGTCCGATTTAAGTCTTTCGTCCCTTGCAAAGATATTTGGGTACAGCAACGCCCATTTTTCAAGAACCTTTAAAAAATATACCGCCGCTTCCCTCACCGATTATATAGCAAATGTACGAATAGAAAATGCCCTGCACCTCATTCATTCCAAAGACTTTAATGTTTTAACCGCCGCACTGCAAAGCGGTTTCGGCTCATCATCGGGTTTTTATAAGGCATTTAAAAAACATAGGGGACACCCTCCGAGGGCATTTTAAAGGGTCTGTATCACAATGGGTATTGTGATACAGACCCTTTTGGGGCGTAAGGAAAATGATGCCGAACACGCAAAACATAAATGCATGTAAAATTCGTCGAACGACGAATTTTACTACATCTTAGTTAGATACTTTCGCTTATCAAAAGCGCATGGGGGTCAGCGAAAGCTTGTTTTGCGTGTTCGGCGCATTTTGCTTCAGCCCTTTACCTCTTCTAAAAACCTTTCAACCCTTGACATTGCCAAAACCTTATCCGCATCCCCCCGCCCTAAAGCGTCACATAAATTAAGCAGGGCGATATCCTGTATATTAACCTGTCGTTTCATCTTTGAGGCGTCCCCAAAGGGCAAATCGTTTAAAACATACAAAATCTGCATATGCCATCGTACCATGGCAGCCACCGATGATATAAATTCTTTTTCCTGATTGAAAAAGGAAAGAAAATCCCGTGCAAGTTCCTCGCCTATACGGTCATGGTCGTATGCCGTTATTTTACCCTTTCTTGTTTTGGTGGCGGGCGGTTTACCGATGTCGTGCAAAAATGCCGCCCACATAAACACACGTTCGTTTGTACTTTCCTCTTTTCGGGATGCCGCTTCGTCCACAACAAGCATTGTGTGGTTCCACACATTTCCCTCCGGATGATGCTTTGGTGACTGCTCGGTTTCGGCTTGTTTTCTCATCATTTCAAACGGATACTCTGAAAACTGCGATTTCCCGAGTATTTTATTTAAAAACACAGAGGGTTTCTCGTCACAAACCAAATGTTCGTCAATGCTTCGAAACATAACATGAAGCGGCATTCTATTTAGAACCTAACGGGCGTTTCATTGAAGCCCCCTTGTTTTTTGTTTGTGCATTTGTTTTTATGTCGGGCAAGTCTGTCTTAGAAGTGTTATTACTGGGTTTCTGCCTGGCATTGTCCCTATATTTCTTGGTCATATAAAATTACCTCCTTATTATGCCCCCAACATAATTTTCACAGGGGTTGCGTTTGCAAGGTTGTCACTTACGGGGCATCGTTCTATTACTTTTTCAAGCCACTTTTGCAAAAGCCCTGAGTCCGCATCCGTATCGGGGATTACGGTAACACGTATTTCCATAAAGCCCGCTCTGCCCGATGTGGGCAGCCCCTGAAACTTTTCGGTGTTTAGGTCACCTTCAACATTAAACTCCAACCCCCGAAGGGCAAAGCCCATTTCATTTGCTATCATGTGCCCGACAACGTTTAAGCAGCCTGAAAGAGCGGCCAGCACATATTCCACAGGGTTTGGCCCATGGTCCGTACCGCCGAGGGGCGCAGGCTCGTCAATAATCATTTTAAAGCTTCTTGCCTCTACAACGGTTTTTGTTGGGTTTTCGCTTTTTGATTTTACCGAAAATTTTGCATTTGACATAATAATCTCCATAGCCTTTCTACCAACAAAATAATGATAAAATTTACACTGCCCTTATCTGTGGGTATATAAGGCGTGGAGTGGAAATTGTGCGCATATGCGTTTGGGATTTGAAGAAAATTTCGGCGGTGCATTAAAACCGACCAAGGTGTTCAAACAATCTAATTTAGTATAACTTTTATATACTAAAAATATTCGATTATTGCTTTTAAATGATATCATTTTATACATGTCATGTCAATTATTTCATTAAAAAAATACGTTTTGTTTGACATATTCCGAAAAATAAGTTATAATAATCGCTAACAAAAAAATATATTCAAGGAGAAAAAATGATGGCAGAAGGTTCTTATAATGCTTATTTAGTTGCACAAAAGCAATTTGACAATGTTGCGGACATTATTAATTTGGAGCAGCCCGTTCGTGAATTACTAAGGCAGCCCTGCAGGGAATTTCATATTACAATCCCGGTAAAAATGGATGACGGTACCACAAAGGTGTTTAATGGTTACAGAATACAGCACAATGATGCACGGGGTCCCGCAAAGGGCGGAATTCGGTTTCATCCGCATGAAACGGTTGATACTATTAGGGCATTGTCTATGTGGATGACATGGAAATGCGCAGTTGTGGACATTCCTCTCGGCGGGGGGAAGGGCGGTATTATTTGCGACCCTCGCAATTTGTCAAGCGGCGAACAGGAGCGGTTGTGCAGGGGGTATATAAGGCAACTGTCAAAGGTGATAGGACCACAGATTGATGTGCCGGCACCCGATGTTATGACAAACGGGCAGCATATGCTGTGGATGCTGGATGAGTTTGAAACTATTCATGGCAACCGCTATCCCGGTACAATTACAGGAAAACCTGTCGGTATGGGCGGTTCTCTCGGGCGCAAGGAGGCAACGGGGTACGGCGTTGTGTTCAATTTAAGGGAAGCGCTTGGTGAACTGAAAATGGATATTTCCGAAACAACCGCAAGCCTGCAAGGTTTTGGTAATGTGGCGGAGTATGCCGCAAGACTTTACACCGAGCTTGGCGGAAAGCTTGTGGCCGTTTCATGTTGGGACAACCACGATAAAACGGCGTACACCTTCCGTAAACTTAGCGGGCTTGATGTAGGTGCCCTGGCAGAAATTAAGGATGAATTTGGGACCATAGATAAGGAGAAGGCACAGCAAATGGGGTGCGAGCTTTTGGAGGGCGGCGAATGGTTGGCGCAGGAGGTTGATATCCTTTTGCCCTGTGCCCTTGAAAATCAATTAACGCCCGAAACCTTTGCAAGGGTAAGCCAAAGTGTAAAGGTAATTTGTGAAGGTGCAAACGGACCTACAACGCCTGAATGCGATAAATTGATTATAGAGAGAGGCATTTATATGTTGCCTGATTTCCTATGTAATGCAGGCGGCGTTACTTGTAGCTATTTTGAGCAGGTGCAAAGCAATATAAACTATTTTTGGTCAAAGGAAGAGGTTTTGGAAAAGCTTGATTGCAAAGTAAAATCAGCCTTTCATGCGGTTCACAGCCTTGCAAAGGAAAAGGGACTGTATATGCGTGATGCCGCATATGTAATTGCCATAAACCGTGTGGCGGAAGCGGTTAAGCTTCGCGGTTGGGTTTAAAATAATTGCTAAATAAGCAGTGAACTCGGTTTACTGCTTATTTTTCTGCTTTCGGGCATAAACCTCTCCCAAAATACAGATTATCAGAGGAATAATAATTTGAAACGGCAGGGCATAGTAGGGATAATATTCTATAAAGATAAACATATCCATTGTATTTTTGTAAAGTATACTGCAAAGTGCCAGCACAATCATGCCCACCGGCAAAACCATTGGACGGTAGCCTTTTAATTTAAAAAGGTTGCTAAGCCCCTTTGCCGCAGCAAGCAGGCATACTGATATTTTAACAATTCCCGCCAACAGGAAGTTTGAGGAGATGGAGCCTTCGATTCGTGCTAAAAAATCGCCGATTTCAATAATGCGTGCCGTGACGTATGAGGGGAAAAAACTGATTGCCATCATGCTGCGTCCAAGCAGGGTCAGGTTACGAAAAAATACCAACAAAAACACTATTAAAATCATTAAAAGTGCGTATGAAAACATTTTAAAAGGTTTGTTTTCTTTATGAAAGCCGCCGCCGACACACAGGAAAATAACGGTTTCGGCATATGGGAAGGAAAATATTTGAAACGAGGTTTTGGCTATCTCGGCAGGGGGATGTTCCATAAAGGGTAAAAGGTCGCTTAATTTTACTTGGTGAATAGACGCAACAAATGTAAAGATAACCACGAATGATGCAAGGAAAATGGCAGCAACGGACCATTTACCTATGGCACGCATACTGCTTCTGGCAAGATATATAGTGGTTGTAATCATGAGTATCATAATCGGAAGCTGAGGGGTTTCGGGCATGGAGGAAATTTGCGTAAACTCGGAAAAGTTACGAAGAACAAGCGCCGCAAGGTGGATGGAATACCATATAAACATTACGGTGATTATTTTGCCCCCTACTTTGCCAAGCAGTACTTCGGAAATTTCAAACAAATTCTTTTCGGGAAACAGCTTGAGGATGCGGGAATAAATAAAAAACACGGGTACGCTAAGAGCAGTGGCAATGATAATAGGAAGCCAAGCATCTTGATTAACGCTTGTATTTATTCCCATAATTACACTGCTACCGAAGTTAAACAGCACTATGGTGTACACTGCCTGACTTAAAGTTACCTTCTCGTTTTGCATCATAATAATCTCCATTCCGACGGGGCTAATCTGATTTTTATCACGGCATTTCTATTTGGGCGTGTTAATTCATGATACCAAGCAGGGCGTCAAGTGCGCCTTTAATTGCATATGACGGGGAGGGAACCGAAATTTTAAAGCTGTATAAGATTAGTACAACAAAGCTGATTGCAACTGCAAAAAAGTAAATAAACCTTTCTTTTTACCCTCTTTTTTCAGCATTGAAAACCAATCATAAAGAATAACCGCCAAAAATAGGAACAAAACAATTACAAGCAACATACTGCCCTCCTATTTATTAAATGCCGCATTTATGATTTTCACTTTGGGGATAACCTCCACCTCGACGGTTGGATAAATCTCGTCCCACAAAGGGGCAAGCTGCTTCCAAAGTTTAAGGTCCTGTTTATAAATCATTTCTCCAAAACCCAAAATATCTGTGGTAAATTCGTGCTGCAAGGTGTTAATCAAACCTCTAATATTTGTTTCAATCATCTGTGAGGCTGCCTCCTCAATTTCTTTTATCACAGCCGTGTCCATTACATCCAAATTAGCGGCGTTTTCGGCAAGTGCGACATGGGTTTCGGTTTTAATTTTTACGGTTATCTTTCCATCTTCTTCATCAAATGATTTACTGGCGCTGTGCGAAAAAATCTCCAACGAAATATCGTCGGTCTTTAAATTTGCCATGGAAAGAGTAAGTATTCCGCCTTTCAAACTGTTCTCTACAAACAGCACATATCTTGACTGTTCGGGGGATAAAAACCCTGCCAAATGTTCACCCTTTATTATAGCAAGCCCGTTTACTTCGGGAATTTTCTCGCCGTCCCCAGGTACCTTGCGAAGTACCGGAAGAGCGACTGAATTTCGGGCGGAATTTATATAGTTATACACCTGATAAAGCTGAACTTGCATGGATGTGCCGGTAACATCCTTATCCTCTGCAATGATATTGTGCAAGGTTTCCGACATTATTCCGCTCATATCTTCCGGACCCTCCAACATTGCGGTGGCGGTTTCCTCTTGGGAAATTGCAACACACATAGTTTCCCTGCACTCTCCGTCACGCAAAAACCACCCGATTATGCCCGCAATACCTATTTCGTGGGCAACCCGCTGGTTGATTACAAGCACATGAGGACTGCCGAAAAAAAGCCTGTCAGCCTCTCTTCGCTTTGCGTTTCTGGCGGTGTCAAACATGGTTTTCCCCTGTGAATTTACTATTTTGCCTACAACCCCGCTATCTTTGTTCGCTATGGAGAGATCCGCAATTTCATAACTTATATCAAATAAATCTTTTTCGTAATCAAAATCAACAGCTATACCCACTACAATGCTAAGCTGGTCAAGACTGCGGTAATTCCAACAGCCGCCAAGCACAAGAACAAGCATACAGCTTACAATAAGTGCAGATAGGCGCTTAGGCATTTTCATCATCTCCTGT
>CAZNYY010000146.1:0-5102 GCA_964577335.1 uncultured Oscillospiraceae bacterium
CGATGTTTTACAAAGGTGGGTTTTATAAAAATGGGCTAGCAGTTCCAAAACACATATTTGATATAAATCCAAGAGTTGATTACTGCCCGAAGGGAGATGCAGAAGAATTGCCGTTTGCCGATGGCTCAATATCTGCTATGATTTTAGATCCGCTTTTTATATTCGGATTACATGGGAAAACAGAGAGTTATCATATTTCGCAAAGCATGGGTATATTAAAGGATTTTAATTCTTTAGAAGTTCATTACAAGGCGATTCTTAAAGAGGCATATCGCATATTGAGGAACAATGGCGTCCTGCTTTTCAAGTGCCAAGATTACACAGATGGGAAAACCTTCATGACACACTGTTATGTGTATAATTGGGCAACAGATTTAGGCTTTTATGCAAAGGATATCGCAATATTGGTACGACCTCATAAGATTTACAATCCTATGGATTTCTGACTGGCAATGGAACGGCAACCGATGGGTAGACCGAGGAGATTGGGAAGATAGAGGCAGATGGGATTTCGTGTGGAACACTTATCAGGCAACACTTACGATTAACTCGTCAATAACCCCTGATACAAGAGTACCGACAGCATCAGGAACGACAATGAAATCAGGCTATGGTTACAACATAAATATAGCTGCAGAAGTCACAAGCACTGCTGTAAATAATGCCTATACACAGGCCCAGACCGCAGTGTCATATTTCCCTGAGTTTGGGTATCAAAATTATTGCCGTGTTCTTGATAAAAATATTTTGTCAAACCG
Organism: uncultured Oscillospiraceae bacterium; assembly: GCA_964577335.1. Taxonomy (GTDB): domain Bacteria; phylum Bacillota; class Clostridia; order UMGS1883; family UMGS1540; genus CAZNYY01. The sequence continues at coordinate 759 of CAZNYY010000146.1, forward strand.
TTCTGCATTTCAGTTTAAGCCAAACCGATACTCAACTTATAGCAGCTGCTCTCATTTTACACCTATATGGTATCCGGACGGAAATTATACAGCCTTTACACAGGTGTATGATGTTTGGACTCCGGCAGGTATGATTACTGCAAATGTCACCGACAGTCTAATCATAGACGGCAATCTTTTCTCGGATTGGCATGCAGCCCCCAAAAAATATAATGAATAAAAACAGAGAGGAATGTGTTTATGAAAATAAAAAGAATCATTAAAGTTAGCATTTTTGCGATACTATTCACTTTTCTGCTAGCGAGTTTCTGTGTGTTAGCAAACGGCGATGTTGCAGGTGCTGTGCAGAGTACTTGGAATACAGCAAGGGGACAAATAAAAACCGTGGTTAATACGGTTGTCTTCCCAGTGCTTAACATGATTTTGGCTATATTTTTCTTTATCAAGGTGGGTTCAGCTTATTTTGATTATCGAAAAAGCGGTCAATTTGAATGGACTGCACCTGCAATACTATTTGCCTGTTTAGTATTCAGTCTGACGGCGCCTACTTACATCTGGGCTATATTGGGGATGTAGTGGGTTTAAACCATTTTTTATAAACTTAGATTGAAAAGCGTGAAATATTATGGTATTATATCTTCATATCGCTGAAGTTTTCGACTGTGACCGAAACGCCGATGCGCCATCAAACAAAAAAGGTGTGAAAAACATGAAAGCAAAATATAACTTGACTTTGGAACAAAACATTTTTATTGCAAAAAGAAATATAATTGATTATATATGGAAAAGTGCCAAGTTGGAAGGCCTTGCGGTTACTTATCCGGACACAGAAGCTATATACAATGGTATGAGCGTATCAAATATTAAAGTGTCAGAAATTGTAGCTGTTAATAATTTAAAGTATGCGTGGCAATTTGTTCTGGACAATGCAAATTATGATATTGATTACCCGTATATATGCCGCATAAACAAGCTTGTAGGCGGGGACAACCTTATTGTGAATGCAGGTTATTTAAGAAAGGTTGATGTGTCAATCGGGGGAACTTCATGGAAACCGAATATCCCTGATGAGGAACCGGTTGTATCAGAACTGACCGAAATATTGCAAAATGAAAATGCTACCGAAAGAGCAATCGACCTTATGCTGTATTTAATGCGAAGTCAACTTTTTTTAGACGGTAATAAGCGAACGGCAATGTTGGCTGCAAATCAGGTAATGATATCAAACGGCTGTGGCATTATAACTATTCCGATAGAGGAACAAAGAACTTTTACTAAAATGCTTGTTGATTTTTATGAAACTAATGAACCTGCGTCAATAAAAGAATTTGTATATAATATTGGTATTGACGGAATAGATTTTGAAACCCAAAATTCATATGTGCAAGAGCAAATTGACAATGGTATTAAATTTGAATGAAACTTTGAACTAAGAGAGCAGTTGGCTAATTGGCTGATTGCTCTTTTTTAATACGCCAGGCATGGCTAATAAGGGAAGTGATATATGAATGTTTATTTTTGATTGGCTGCTTGACTGGATTTATGCTGAAATTATAAAGTTCGTACAAGACTTTTTCTCATCAATGGGAAATATGGGAACAGAAATCTTCGATTTTCCTTGGGTGCAAGGTGTAGTTGAATTCTTTCGTTTGTTTGGTTGGTCGCTTTATGTTATTGGTCTAGTGGTTACCGTATTTGATGTGGCAATTGCGATGCAAAGCGGCAGATCAAACGGTTTCCGAGACGTTGGGATCAATGCAATCAAAGGTTTTTTGGCCGTCAATCTTTTTACAGTGCTGCCTATTGAGTTATATAAATTAACCATTACATTGCAAGGTCAGCTTGGTGATGGTATTGCAACTTTATTTCAAACAAGCCATCAGGCTAACCTTATGCAATTAGCACTTAGCAGTATAAACGGTATGGTTATGAACGCAACTTTTATCAACTTATTTTTCGTCATAGCCCTTGGGTACTGTGTAATAAAAATCTTTTTTGCAAATATAAAACGTGGCGGCATTATGTTAATTAATATGGCGGTGGGTAGCCTATATATGTTTTCTGTACCACGGGGCTACAACGATGGGTTCATGGTTTGGTGCAAGCAAGTCATAGCACTTTGCATCACGGCATTTTTGCAGATGACTCTATTGACAGCGGGACTTATTACATTTGCCGATAATATGATTCTTGATATTGGAATTATGCTTGCAGCCAACGAAGTGCCACGGATAGCTGATACCTTTGGACTGGACACAAGTGCAAGAGTAAATGTTATGAGTACCTATTATGCTGCGCAAGCGGCAATAAACACTACAAAATCTATTATGAAGGTGATTAAGAAATGAAAACAGTGTATATAGCATCCCCCTACCGTGGCGATGTAGACAATAATACAAGAATGGCAAAGCGGTATTGCAGTTATGCGGTCAGAAATGGTGTTATCCCGATCTGCCCGCATATCTATTTTACCAATTTTTTAGATGACAATAACGAGGTGGAAAGACAGCAAGGAATTAATATGGGGCTGCAATTGCTTCGTCTATGCAGTGAAATATGGGTTAATGTAAAGCGTTTAGTTATGTTGCGAAAAATCTGGGGAGCCAGAATAATACTGGCTCCATAATACAAAAAACTTTTCATAATTAATATGGATTACACATCCTTTCCTAATTTTTTTAGCCATTGCAACAAGTCTTGATCTTTTGCCCACGGTGGGAGGGATGTTGGTAATTCAGGGGCAAATGATTTTTCCATTGCTGCACGTTTCATCTTTGTGTCAGCGCGAGCATAAACACCGGTTGTGGAAACATCAGCATCTCAAAATAGATATGGTGAATTGTTGCAATTGAAACAATACAGTCAAAATATTCATTTTCGGCATCATACTTTAATATGTCTTGCACGATAAAGTGTATATTGTGTTGTGTTGACTGTTCTGCTAATTTAACCATTTCCGGCGATAGGTCAATTCCTATGACTAACTTACTTTTATGTGCAAGTATTCTCGAAAAATCACCACTTCCACACCCAATATCCAAAGCCGCCCCGCAATACTTGGGCGCATTTTTCATAAGAAATTTATGATATTGTTTATTATGGTCCCATTTTCTGTTTGTAGCAATCTCCGCTATATTATTAAAGTCTATAATAACTTCATCTTTTTTGCTCATACGCTTCCACTCTCTTCAACTTTGTTCGCTATTTTTTCTGTTATATTGTCTAATACCCTTATTTCATCCATAGTCAAATCGCCAAAAAAGCGTTTGAGAAAATCATCCGAAAACTTTTCTTCAAGCCTCATCATTTTCCAACCTTTTTCGCTCAATTCCAAAATAGAGCTTCTTTTGTCAGCCGTATTTTCTTTTTTTACTAAGTACCCCGTACTCAATAAACCATTAATCATCTGCACAGCCGAAGAATTTTTCACACCTAATCGGTTTGCCACGCCCGTTATGGTTGCACCAGTCTCATATTTATTTAATTTATAAACAGCAATTAGATATTGATAGCTATTTGCTGTTATTTCGGAAAAACCTTCGTTTGCGTAAAATTGACTTATATACTTATTAAAGCCTTTATAAATTGTAACAAGATTTCTTGACAACGACAATTTTCATTCATCCTTCCATTCAATATATATAGGTAGCCTACCTACATTATAACCAAATAACGCTTAATTGTCAAGCCCCTGTATTAAAAACTTGATTTTTTATATTTTGTCCTCATCAATATGCAATAGTGGGTGCAAATTTTAACGATTACCTAACTTTTAACGATTACCTAACTTTTAACGATTGCTATGCTTAGCGAGATGGAATTATTAGCAAAAAATCCAATTTGGTAAAACAAAATATTAAACAGAAAACCTCGCGAATACCGTAAATACCGGATTTTGCAAGGTTTATGAGGAATAAGGTTTTTATCAATACCGAGCAGAAGATTTGACTGAATAGGTTCCCAGCATACAATTAACATTAGTTTCAAGAGGTGGAAAAGTCAGTAACAATGAGGGCTTCTGCCCTTAAACTCACAGCAAAGTGCTACAATTACAGGCTTTTTCATTTTTGTCCTTAAGAAATACTTACTTGTGCGGATTGCTGGAGTCAGATGTCGTTTACTCCTGCGCCTGCAACAAAATTTGGCGGGTATTTCATGTGTAATAAATACCGATACCGCGCAAAAGGGCAGACTCATTTGTGCAGTGTGCATTACTTGCCTTTGGATTACATCACGGATGCGGTAATTGCCGCAATTCAGAACCAGGCACGGCTCGTCCAGTCGCATGAGCATGAACTGTGGTCATATGCCGAGCAATTAGCGGACACGCAAAGCGATTCGCTT
>CAZNYY010000146.1:5112-6117 GCA_964577335.1 uncultured Oscillospiraceae bacterium
AAACAGTCGCTGAGGGAACTCAATAAATTGACGCACCGCCGGGATGAACTGGATATAATAATCCGCAAGCTGTTCGAGCAGAATGCATTGGGTGTTGTGACGGATGAGCGATTTATTTCCATGTCGACTACCTATGAGGAAGAACAAACGACAATTAGGGAGCGCATCTCAGAACTACAAATTCAGATAAATGAAAAGCGCAGTCGGATTGTTAACGCTGAAAAATTCCTCACGGTCATTCGCCGATATATGGATATTAATGAACTCAACCGTGGTATTCTCAATGAATTAATTGATCGCATCGACGTTCATACTGGCGAAGGCAAGCGCGATAAGCGCAAGCAGTTAATTGAGATACATTGGAGATTTATCGGTATGGTTGACAAGGTTTTATGCCAAAAAACTAACACGCAGGATAAACCCTGCAATTTTTAATAAGAAGTTTTCTTCGTTTTATATATACCGCCGGAGATGCGCTGTTACAGAAAACATATACGGTGGATTTTCTAACAAAAAAGCGTGTTAAGAATGAAGGCATCGTTCCTCAGTATTATGTCGAGAATAATCACGAGGCTATCATTCCGAGAGAACTATATCTGCAGGTCCAGGAAGAAATGAAACGCAGAAGTCTTTTGTTTAAAGGCAAAGACGGAAAGAGAAGGATATATAGCAGTAAGTATGCATTATCCTCCATCACCTTTTGCAGTGATTGTGGAGACATATATAGACGGACTTATTGGAACAACCGTGGCAAGAAGTCTACTGTGTGGAGATGCGTTACACGATTGGAAGAGGGACCTAAAGGTTGCACATCAAGGACAATTTCGGAGGAAGACCTCCATGCCACAGTAGCAGATGCATTTAACCAGGTTCTTGGCGGTGGCGAATCGATGATTACGATTTTGCGGGAGAATATAGAATCAGTGGTCTGCGAGAGCAATGAACAGTCCATTGCCAACATTGACAAGCAAATGGAAGAGAAACAGATGGAACTCATCAGCTATG
>CAZNYY010000147.1:0-6108 GCA_964577335.1 uncultured Oscillospiraceae bacterium
CTTTTGGGGCTTTTCGCCTGTTTCGCCCTCGGCATAAGGTGCGATTTGCACATTGCTTCGTGTTAGTTATCCCCATTTTATTTTTACTGCTTCCCCACACGCCGATCAGCACCGCCGATATTTCAGGGGGTTATGTCGGCGGAAATCCCTATAATACCGCACCAGCAAAAGAGGATGAAAACAGTATTATTCCCGAATCGTCAAATGATACGGTGGAGAATGAACCTTCGTCCAGTCTGCCCGGCTTGGATTTAGAGAACAAGAAAATCACAGTGGACAACGATGATTTCGCCCTATGGCTTTTTGAAATATATGATAATATGAAAAAATATGAGGGTTTTGAAATTACACTAACCGGCTTTGTTTTTAAAGATACCGAAATGTTGGCGGAGGATGAATTTGTACCCGCCCGTTTGATGATGTCTTGCTGTGTTGCGGACCTAGTTCCCTTCGGACTGCTCTGCAAATATGAGAAAGCCTCCGAACTAAAAGAGAATTCATGGGTAACAGTCTCGGGTACTCTTTTTATGGGGAAATATACGGTGGACGGCATAGAGTATGACGAGCCGCAAATTTTGGTAAATGATATCACTCCCGCCGAGGAAGTGCAAGGCTATGTCTATCCATTTTATTAGAATTTCAGCCATGGAACTTTTAATCCACCCGTATTAGAACCGTATTCAACGACAAGTAGTTTTAGTTTTCCATCTCATATCATCCTTGCCTTGATTTCGTCGTATTCTGTGAGGTTATTATACCACGTTTGCAAGGAAGTTCATAGGGGTTATACAACAAAATACGCAAAAAAACGGACTTAGTCGACCACTGCAGCCATATGGCTACAGTGTTTTTTCTATCGTAGAATTACGGCTTTAAACAAACCTTGCAGGTAAATATAATGTATTTTAATCCCAAAGCACGGATGTTTAAATACGTCAAGTTCTTGTTAAATTAGACTATTCCAATATATATTAATGTATGCTATCATCATTTTAAGGGTGATATTCAGTGTTTTTGTAAATAAAAAATCCTTTTTACATTAGAATTTTATACAAATTTTTGAAAGGAAGAAAGTTATGAATTTTTTTAGAAGGATTATTGTTTTAATCATTTCTTTTGTTTTTATTATTGATGTATTGGGATTATCTCAATATGATACCGTTTTTTCTGCGGAAAATGAGGAGTTATTTAAGAGAAATTATTTTAGTTACGATTTCAATGATTTTGATGGCACTATATCAACTTTGCCCGCTCACTGGCGGATTGATACGGCTTATGGGGATTGGGGAATACTTGAAGCTACGATCGGCCCTGATGGGGGAGATGATACTGCAATTAAAATAACGGGCAATAGACAAAACTCCGGAGCGACATATTTTCAGTACGATATTGGTACATATAATTCGGGGATTGTTGTTATAGAACATGATTTGAAAATTTCCGAAAGGGGTCGATATGACTATAATATAAATGGAAGCTACTTAGGTGGAGCAAGCCGTTTTTATGCACTGGGCGGAGAAATATCTGATACAGGAGTGTTATACAGAAATAATGAATGGGCACATATCAAATTTGTGTTGGATTATGATACACATTTGCTGGATTTCTATTATGATGACGAAAAAATAATAAGCGATTTGGCATTTGATTATGATATTAGCAGATACATCCGGTTTAGAATGTCAAGCCCTTCATCGGGGGGGTTTGCGGAATTGGCAATTGACAATTTTGAAATTTATAATTATGTCGAAACGCCAACTTCAGAGGATGTTTTGAATTTTGATGGGCGAAAATTATTGTTTGATAGTATAAATGAAAATTATTCATACGATAAAGATGGCAATATTGTTGTAAAAGAAGACTTCTTATTACCTACTCAAGGCAGCTTTTCGTCTATTTCATGGCAGTCGTCCAACAGCGATGTTGTGTCTAACGAAGGAGAGGTTGTAAGACCCGGATTGGAGCATGATAAGGACCCTGAAGTAACTTTGACTGCTACGCTTTCATATGGGGGCGAAAGCCTGGAAAAAACCTTTACTTTTATAGTGAAACGCCAGTTTTTATTACCAGTGGATATAGTAAATGAAGATTATAAATACCTTACATATGATTTAATTACAAATGAAAACAACCTTCTTATAAGCGGTGATTTAAATTTAATTACCGAGGGATATTATGGCTCGAGAATATCTTGGGTGTCTTCAGTGCCTGATATATTTTCGCCCGACGGGAAAGTATATTTACCCGAAATAATTGAAAGAAATATTGTGGCGGAGCTTACCGCAACAATAAGCTATGGCAATACTGAAATAAACAAGAAATTTATATTTTCGATACCATCAAATACAGGGTATGAACCTGACATTCCAAATATAAAAGAAATAATATGCGAAGATGATTTTTCCGACGGAATTATAGATGCTAAATGTGATATTTCGGCACCTTATGAAGATGACAGTATTGTTGAAAAAAATGGTGAAATAACTATGAAGAGGGGCTCAAGCACTGCGGACCCCACGAGTTTAAGCTATTATTTCACAGATAGGCGCAATGTTATAGTAGGTACTTATTTAGTAGAGTTTGATTTAAAAAAGAGCGTTTCTTCAAAAAGACTTCATATAAGACTTTTCGGCAACAGTGAATACGCAAGGTTATTTTGGAATGCTGATGGCTCTATGATAATAGGCAGATATACGGGAGAACAGGCGGGAAATAAATATACGGGCACAGATTATATAAATTTCAAGTTTCTTGTTGACACGGAAAATAGTTCATATTCCTTTTGGGTGAATGATGTTCTTGAGGCGGCAAATATACCTTCTTATAATGTTGGAGTTAAAAATTTATGCTTTCTTAGGCTAAGTCAGGAGGCTCAATACAATAATTATTCGGTAAGCATGGATAATTTAAAGGTTTATTCGGCGGAAACACCAAATTTTTTAAAAGCACTTTATGACAAGAACTGGCTTTCATATGAACAAATACTGTCAGGGAAAGCGAATGTTTTAGGTGAAAACATCATTTCATCCGATTTGAACTTAATAACCGCCGGCTTACATGGCAGCAGTATATCTTGGGTTTCATCAAATGAAGATTTAATAGCGTCGGACGGCACAGTGACAAGACCGCTTGATAAAGATGCCAGTGCTTTGCTGACGGCAGAAATAAAATCAGGAAATTATTCTACCACAAAGAGTTTTGTGTTGACAGTGCTTAGAAAGATAGAAGATGCAGAGGCACTGGATATGGACCTTAAATATTTGGATTATGGCGTGCTGTCACAAGAGAACAGCGGCACAATTAAAATGAGTTTGGATATGCCGGGGAACGGTCCCTACGGCTCGGAAATTTTTTGGAGTACAGATAAGCCCGATGTAATAACGCCAAGCGGAAGGGTAATTCGTCCGCGTGCGGGGAGAGCAAATGAAACGGTTAATATAAAGGCAATTATAAAAAACGAGGGCTTATCCGAAGAAAAGGTCTTTACCTTTACCGTTTTGGCAGATGAGACATTTGCTGACCCCAATCATATGAGCGACGAAGAGTTTTTTGGGGTTTGGAACAATAACCAATGGATAACGGAAGGAAAACTTTCATACGAAAGTTTTGCCGGTTTGACCGCTGTTGAGGCTGCGGTAAAGAATAATGATTATAAGGCTGCCAAGGATGCTTTGCTTGTATATATGAAAAGCAGGGAAACAAAGACATCAATAAGAGCCAGCTCCGACGGCATGGACGATGCAAATTTGTTTGCAAACGATATATTCAGAGGAGGCGTGGCAGATTATCACGGACGATTTACGGCGGGAAGTGACTGGAATTATGAATATGTTAATGTAAAACCAAGCTTTATAAGTAAGGGTGTCACAACCTTTAATTTGCTTGCTTTATATAATGAGTCAAGTATGCTGGAGATACATTCAAAGGAAGCCGAAAACCCGCAGCTTAGACCACGGGCGGAGCTTGTAGTAAACGGCATTGCGCGTACCTATGAAGCACAAGCCGATGCAACCTTGAGGGCAGGAAATTATTCGCTTGTGAATTATGGGTTGGATGATACGCTGAAAGTAAAAACCTTTGGCGAGTTTTTAGGAGATGAAACTTATAGAGCGCTGATTAGGTTTGATTTTTCGGACATCTCTCCCTCGGATAAAATAGACAGTGCAAGATTAATTTTACACTGCAGACAGACACCGGCGTATACCAACAGAAAAAGTATAATTGTGATGAAAGAAAATGAAAATATATGGTCGGAAACAGGGATTTCATGGAACACAGTTCTTACAACATACCATAATTATAACGGGCTGCCCGGCAGAAATGATTGGCTAAGACCTGACGGGGCGGATGTGGAGTATTTGTATCAGTCATGCAGGTTTGCTCCCCTATCACAGACGGCAGGCGCATATATTTACTCCAGAGACGAATTTTATGCCTATAATGCCATTAGAATTATGCAGGATTTTATAACAGATATGGGTGGCTGGGTTACTGCCGGCACAGATATACGGGGAGGATACCCCAGAACACTTGACACTGCAATTAGAATTGGACCATGGACACAAAGTATGGATTCCTTAGCAAAAAGCGAGTATTTTGATGCTGAAACCTGCACTGCGGCTATGAAATATATCTGGGATATGGTAAATTCACAGTGCCTGAATTATGACCCTGCACGGGCAAACTGGGCGGTATTCAATGCCAGAAGTATTTTGTATGCTGCCATAAGAATGCCTGAGTTTAAAGATGCCCAAACATCGGCAACAAATTGGAAGAATTTTTCTTCCAATGCCCTTGAAGATACAATAAGATTAAATTATTATCAAGATGGTTCATACATTGAGGCTACGGGGGGATACAGTCAAGGCGTGCTAAATATGTATGTTGAAACAAAGCAAATTACTGCGGAGTATGGCGTAAAGGTCAGCGATTACTTTGACGATACAATGCTTAAAGCAGCCTATTACAATAACTTGTTGCAGTATCCAAACGGTGAAACGCTGCAGTATGGGGATGAATCTTATAATGCTCTGTCATCAGGCAGGTATTCCAGCGTCGCCGAACTAAACAACGATGATGAACTTTTGTACATTGATACTCTGGGCAGCAGGGGCACTATGCCGTCATGGACATCCAGACTGTTTCCCGATACAAGGACAGCAATGCTGCGCTCAAGCTGGAGCAAGGATGCATTATTTATGTTTACGACTTGCAGGGGCATTGGGCTTCATGGTCATGCTAACGACAACCATGCTGTTTTTTATGCCTATGGGCAGCGCTTGTTAGTTGATTCCGGGAGATTTACCTATACTAACACCGACCCCTTTCGAGTATGGGGAACAAGTACAAGGGCGCATAATACTGTGGAGATAAATAACGCTACTCAACAATTTGACCAGGAATTGGGCATGGGGACAACCAATGACTTTATAACAACCAAAGAATTTGATTATTTAAGCCAAACAACATCTTTAAATAAAGGGTTTTCACATGAGAGAAAGTTTATGTTTGTAAAGCCTTATTATTGGATAGTAACGGATTACCTAATTCCGGAGGATGAAACAAAATCAAATTCATACAAACAGTTATGGCATATGCTGCCAAATTCCGGACTTGATATAGACGTAGAGGGAAAAACAATAACATCGGACTATGCATCGGGCGTAAACATCATGATATCCACCCCAAAGGACGATAATTTAGAAGTAAAAAGAGATGAAGCCTGGTATTACAATGCAGCAGAGACGGTAGAGGAAAGTGATGCTGCTTATTTTGAAAAAAACTTGGCGGGAATTACCACAATTGATACGGTTTTGATCCCATATAAAAACGATGAAAATGCTGAGGTAGATGTCACACGGATAGATTTGGAGGATTTAAGCGAGATTGAAGCGACAGCATTAAAGATATCAACCAATATAAACAGAAGTCGTACAACGGCGTATTATTATTTGTTGCATGATACGGGTAAAAGTTCATTCAGAAATTTTGACAAATATGCGACTGATGGCGAAATGGCTTATATTTTGGAGGACGGAAATGGAAAAATAGATATGATTGCTATGAAAAATGTGTCGGACATCAAGGAAGCTGTGACACGAAAAACTG
>CAZNYY010000148.1:0-6091 GCA_964577335.1 uncultured Oscillospiraceae bacterium
TTACGTCCAGTCCTATGTTTCGCGCCTCTAATGTTAAATCCAGCCTTAAAACCACACTGTCTATCCGTGAATAAACCGGGTCAGAATTTGGAACCGGCAGTATTATATCCGTTTCGCTTTTACCCCAATAACCGCGAATGAGGCATCTGCCGCTTGATACTTTTATATTCATTTCGTTCTGTACTGCCGAGGCTTCGAATTTATCCCCATAATTTTGGATGATGCCATCCTTCAGGTATGCCCTCCAAGTGTCGGCCAAAACGTCAGCCACGTATTCCCTCGGGTCTGTGTCCATCGTGTCAAAAAATGCGTAACTGCTGAGTGGTGTTGCGCTCATGGTTTGCCCTCCCGTCTATAATCTTAATATTTGCTTTAGCGTCGGTAAGTCCTTACCAAACACAGGCGTTATGCTGTAATGGTCCGGCTCATAGGTTTCTGTCACCTCTGTTACCCGGCTGTCCAGTGTGTGCCTTCCGTCCGTTACCGTTATAATATCCCCCAAGAACCAATCTTTTCCGTATACCGCATTTTTGTTCAGGGTTTCGCCCTTCAATGCGATTGACGGCAGTCTTTCCGCAAGCTGTGCGTTTCCGAATTCCAGAAGTTCGTCCGGGTCATCCGTGCTGTTGGTCGCCCACATTTCCGCGCGGTCGAAACCTGAAGCGTCGCCCACGGACAGAATAAGCTGTTCTTCGTGTTCTCCCGCGCCGCCGAGGTATGCCGCGCTTTTTGCGCTCAGGTAACTTTCGGTATAAGTGATTTTTGTAATATTGCTGCGCTTGGCTGAAAAAACGACAGGGGATCGCACGTCCTGATTTTCACTTCTGTCCGTACCTTCCAGTATGTCAAAAATAATCCTGCCGTTGTCGAAATCAATAGTTGCAAAATATCCCACATCCGCATAAACACAGATGTTCTCGAGGACGGCGTCCAGTTCCTCGAACCTTGTCTGCCATGGCATATATTTTCCACGATGCAAGTCCGGCATTAGAAACACACCTTGCAGTTTCCGCTCCGGGTCGAGGGGAGCGGTTATGTTGTTTTCGAGGTAATGCTTGATTACCGTTTCGGCGTTGCCCTGTATTCTGTCAAACTCCAAATAATGGCCTTCGCCGTCTACTTGCGGCACGGTGACGCGCAGCTTGGTCAGTCCGTCCAAGGTGTAGCCTTTGACCGTTACGTCATCGGCGTTGTCCCGTGTTGTTTCCACATGCCGAACAATTCCTGCCCTTTGTCTGAAAAGGTCGCCCGCGCCGGAAGCTCTGAGGATGGCGTCCCTCAAGCGTACTTCTTCCATACCCAGTTTCTGAAGAATAAGGATTGCGTCATCGCTTTTTCCTATGCCCTCGAGGAAGCTGACGATTGCGGAGGTAGCGTCCTTCTCAAACAGCGTTTTGAATTGCGCTACCGACATGCCCGCCGTTTTCGCGAACGTCTGCAGGCTCTTTCCGCCCGTCTTAACTTCTTTCTGGATTCCGAGCATTAATTTGGAGAAACTGCTGCCGCCCGCTTCCGCTTCGATTCCCACTGACGTTAACGCTGCCGAGAAAGAAAGTACGTTCGCCTCGGACATTTTTACCTGTTTGCCCGCTCCCGCCAGCCGCATAGCCATTTGTGCGATGTCCGATTCCGTTGCGGGTAAAATTATTACCCAATGCGACAATGGTGCTTGCAAACCGATCAAAGTTGCTTTGATCCATCTGCATGATATTGGCAAACTTCGCGGACATCTCCGCTCCCGCGTCTGCCGATAAATTGGTAGCCACGCCAATGTCGGACATGGTCTTTGCAAAACTGATAAGATTTTGTTTTGTACACCGAGCTGTCCGCCTGTGGCCACAAGGTTTGCCATTTCGGTTGCCGCTACCGGGGTAGTCCGTGAAATGTCAAGAATGGAGTTTTTTAGATTGTCATATTCTTCGGCGGTAGCTTCCACCGTTTTCCGTACTCCCGCGAATTCGGTTTCAAAATCTGCGCCGACCTTAATGCTGTACGCTCCGACGCCGAGGATGGGCAGCGTTACGCCTTTGCTCAGAGCGCCCCCGGTTTTTGATAATCCTTCCCGGACGCCCTTCGTTTCTTCCTGAAGCTCTTTAAAGCGGTTACTCACGGTTTTGGTAAACGTCGCCTGTTTGTCCAGCTCCTTGTTGGTACTCTGTAATTTATTTTCCAGCTTGGCCTGAGCGAGTTCGGCTTACTAAGTCCGCATACACACGGGCCGCCGTTGGTTCAAGTTCCACATCAGCGTTCTTATCCCTTCACATAATTTATTCGCCTATTTCGATAAATGAAAAATGTTATTGAAAAAAGAAGCTCTCCCCCAAAAGAACATAATCATTACGAAATGGGCAGATGAAGGATAACTGACGTTCCTCTTCCTATTTCACTGTTGACATCCACTGTTCCCTGATGTGCAGTAACAATTTGCTTTACAATACTCCCAAAGTCCGGACACCGTTACCAAAACACCCTTTTTATACCTTTGACTGGAGATTTCTTTGCTTAAGTCCAAGTAATCCAATACCCGTGAGCACAGCCGTAAGGAATAGCAGTCCTAACGAGGTCAGCGCGGATAGTTCGGAAATTGGAATGGTATAGTGAGAATAGGCAAATGGAGACCATTGCATCACCGACCAACCAACGACCTGCGTTTCCCATGCTAATTCAATGACTGCGAAGGCAGCCCAAACAGCCCAGCTCGCTCCATTGACGATTCCGGGCAACAATCCGTACAGTAATGCTGGTATCCCTACCATGATCCAGATAGCGGGTATTTTAGAAAGGCACATCATCAACACCCGTGGTAATATAGCGCCTACATCGCCTGCGGTGAGTCCATAAACCAGTCCTGCGGCAAGCCCTAACGCCAGCATAATTACCCCTGTGCTTATAAATGCCATAACCAAGTGGCTTGCCATCCACCTTGCCCGGCTAACCGGTTTTGCCAGCACCATTTCAGCTTTGCCTTCGGTTTCTTCTTTGTACAAGCGCAATACGACTGTCATGGCATAGATCGCCACAACCAACGCCAAGATATAGATCATAATTCCCATAAAAGCATCGCGGTTTCCTATCTGTTCCATCCAATTCATCCCGCCAAGGCCGCCAAGCAAATCTTCAACTCCCTCGGTTTCAGATATGCTTGGCGCAATAGAGCCAATGCCTGCTCCGAAGGCAGTCATTCCGGCAAGCCAGCCGATCATTGTGCCTTTATGAAGCCGCCAAGCCAGCGCCAAAGGACTGCGCAAGCCAGGGACTGCCCCAGCAGGTCCCGGTTGTTCAGGAAGAATGCCTGCACCTAAATCCCTGCGGATAGACAGGGCATATGCGGCCACAGCAGGGATGGCAGACAAAACCATACAATAAAGCAATACCCAGCCATGATTATCAACAAAAGGCCGGGTAAGCCGATGCCAAGCCATGGGCGCAATCCAGGACCAGCCTGTATAACCTCCGCCGCCGTTGTTTAAAATTAAGAAGAGAATCCCTACACCTACGACAGCCAAGGCCGCTCCTTTTGCGCTGCCTGCGCTTTCCCGGAGTTGTGCGCATAAAGCACCAATTCCGGCGAAAAAGAATCCGGCTGCCGCAAGGGTTAATCCGAACAGAAATGCTCCGCCTGCCGGTTGTCCCACACCGATAAGTCCAATAGCAACTAAGAGCCCCGCAACAAGATTGGAGGCACATGTCAACAACAATGCGGAAGACAGTGTAGCATGACGTCCTGTTACATAGGCTCGGATCAGTTCGCTGCGACCCGTTTCTTCTTCTGTCCGGGTGTGACGGATAACTGTGAGCAGACTGGCAATGCCCAAAATCAACACCATTTGCCCAGTCCCTCGCCATACCACCACGCCTGCAATGTCAGGTGACATGAGCGGTCCCAGTATGGAAGAGATCATGGGATTCGCAGTAATCTCAGCCATAAAATCCTGTATATTCTGATAACCCATTGCGCTGGCAGCTGTGCTGATTGCAAGCAGGACGGGCAGAAAAATCCAGATCGGCAGCAGAAAACGATCCCGCCGCAAGAACAGTCTGAAAAGTGTACCGGTTCCAATAAAATCGTCTCTTTTCATCCTTTATGCCTCCTTTTTGCCAATATCTTCGCCGTAATGACGCATGAACAGCTCCTCTAATGTAGGAGGCTCTGCCGTCAGAGATTTAAGCCCCAGCGGAGCAAGTGTACGCATAATGCCTTCTATGGCGTCGGAGTCCACAGAGAAACACCACTTTGTCCCATCGCGGGATAAGTCATGGACACCGGGCAGTTTATCCATATCCTGAACCGGACTTGCCGTTTCCATCGTAACGGTGGTACGGGTAAGATGGCGCAAGTCTGCTAAGGTTCCTGATTCTGCAATCTGACCCAGCCTGATAATGCTGACACGGTCGCAAAGAGCCTCCACCTCCGCAAGGATATGACTCGAAAGTAAAACGGTTTTACCTTGTTGCTTTACCTCTTTAATGCACTCCTGAAAAATGGACTCCATCAAAGGGTCTAATCCTGAAGTCGGTTCGTCAAGCAGCAGCAGATCCGCATCGGTGGCAAGAGCCGCCACGAGGGCCACTTTTTGCCTATTACCCTTGGAATAAGTGCGACTCTTTTTCGTGGGGTCGAGTTGGAAGCGTTCCAACAGGTCTTTTCGCTTGCCGGAATTGATTCCTCCATGCAGCCGGCCAAGCAGGTCGATAATCTCACCACCGGTCAAATTCGGCCACAAGGCAACATCCCCGGGAACATACACCAGACTGCGATGCAGCCTGACCGTGTCTTTCCATGGATCACCGCCCAGCATGGACACTTCTCCGGAACTTTTTCGCAAGATACCCAGCAGGATGCGGATTGTTGTAGACTTACCGGCACCATTGGGGCCGATAAACCCATGGACTTCTCCTTGCTTTACAGTAAGATCAATTCCTCTCAAAGCTCGGGTCTTACCAAAGGATTTGGTAAGCTTTTGAATGTTAATGACATTCATGCAAAACACCTCCATAAATATTTATTTACCGTTAAGTAAATATAAGAGAAAAATTTTTACTACTTCGATATCCATTGACATCCGTAGATTCTTTTAAAATTTTCTACAAAGGCAGCTTTCAAATCTTCGTCTGACATTTCGTAATGTTTCTTCCAGCTATCAAAGTAGATGACGAAATTGATGGTAGGCATGATACCCATAAAGAATTTTTCTACAAGGGTAGTCTTATCAATATTGAGTTGTATTCCTTCCTCTTGGAAAACTGTGGTAAAAATTTTATTATTAAGCAAATCACAAATACGAAATAACAGATTGCTGTTATTCCCTGCTTTCAATGACTCCATTGTCATAATTTTAAAAATTCTGCGTCTGTCCCAAAAAAACTCCAGGGATTTAAGAATAGAGGCTTCTAAGTATCGATCAATATCCGCCGCCGTCATATTAACAAGCTTCAATTTGTCCTGATCGGCTTTCAATTTTTGATCGTCAAACATTTTCAACTTTTCATTTTGGATGACGCCCAATGCAATAGCTTCCATTTGTTTCAGAACGATATCAATCATATAATTCAAAAGACCTTCTTTGCTTTTGAAATAATAATAAATAAGGGGCTTGTTGACACCAGCCTGCTTGGCAATTTCATTTATACTTGTGCCGTCAAAGCCTTTTTGAGAAAAAAGCTCTTCCGCAGCTTTTAGTAGACGGTCTTTTGTTTCATTGTCATCTCCAGAAAAATTGGTCATAACATCACCTCCTGTTTACCTACCGGTAAATAAATTATAATTGATTTTTGAAAATTTGTCAAGAGAATACTTGAAAGTAATAGATAAAGCAGGTCAAATTCCTTCCGTGTCAATTTGATTTCTTTGCCCTTGAAGAAAAACTTTCTATATTCAATAAACAGGGCGAATCAAGGAGATGGCTGTTGTCAAATCAGACACATTGCTCTTGTACGCCGAATGCTTATATTAAGGGAAAGTCAAGAGGACGTTAATGGGATTTATTGTACGCTTTATCAGCGCACTTTCTATTCGCGAAAAAGTACCCCCCTTGAAATTTTAAGGAATTGCGCGAAAAAGTATAAAAAAATAGAATAGGGGGGGTACTTT
>CAZNYY010000149.1:0-6056 GCA_964577335.1 uncultured Oscillospiraceae bacterium
GGCTTGTTTTCAGGGTAACACCTTTTTCCACAAAAAGTTCCAACACCCTGTAAACAGTTGAAAGCCATGCCGCCTCACCGCTTTTTTCAATGCGGGCGCATATTTCGGACGCACTAAGCGGCTCGTCTGCGTTCTCAAGCACAGCAAGCACACACATTCTTTGTTTTGTTTTTTTAACCCCTGAAGGCCAGTTGCTTTTAAACACCATAAGCCACTCCTCCTCCTACTGCATATTATAGTATATTTAAAGCCATAAGTCAAATATTGTTGCTATTTCGTCTTGCCCGAATTCGCATTCCGGTATGCTTAAAAATCATCACCAAAACAAGTACCGCAACCGAAACAAGTGCCGTAAATCCGCCCGGCGCAACATTTAGGTAATACGAGATAAAAAGACCCAAAAGAATGTCAATAACACTGAATATTATTGAAAAAATCAAGGTCACCCTAAAACCCTTTCCAAGCTGCAATGCCGTGGCGACGGGCAGTGCAATCATCGAGCTTAAAACCAGCACACCCACAATTCGTATGGAAACAGATATTGCCGATGCTACCAATATCGAAAAAACATAGTTTATCAGTTTCACCCTGACACCTGCAATTTTTGCCGCCTCCTCGTCATACGCTATGTACAGCATTTGGTTGTACAAAAGAATTAGGGTTGCAACCGATATTAAACTAAGCACCAAAACAAGTATCATATCAAGCTTTGTAACCGTCAATATACTGCCAAACATAAACGACTCCGCATCTGATTGCAGTCTTCCGGAACTTATTACAGTAATTGCCGTGCCCACACTTAAAGCCAGAACAATGGACAAAATAAGGTCAGTATATTTTTTAAAATATGTCCGCAGAAACTCAATCAGCGCACCACAGAGGGATGTGAAAATAAATGCCCCCAAAATGGGGCTTTGGTTTGTTAAAAGCCCTATTGTCACCCCCGCAAGGGACGCATGGGAAAGCGTGTCCCCTATCATGGAATAACGGCGCAGTACCAAAAATATACCTATGCTTGGACATAAAACCGCTATAAATATTGAAACAAAAAGAGCGTTTTGCATAAAACCATAACTAAACAAGTCCTTCTCCTCCTCTTTTGAAGCTTAAATATTCCGACGAATATTTTTCGGGCGAACAAAAATGCCCCTGCCCTTCCACCATGTGATATATAAGGCTTGAATTTGCAACCGCCGCTTCAATATTGTGTTCAACCGACACTATTGTAATTTTGTGGACATTATTTAGTTCCTTTATAAGCCCGTAAATTTCCCTTTGGCTTGAAAGGTCAACCCCTGTGGACGGCTCGTCCAAAACCAAAAGACGAGGGTTACCCATAAGCGCCCTGCAAATCATCACTCTCTGTGCCTGTCCGCCTGAAAGGTTTCCCATAAGCGCCTTTGAAAAACCTGTCATTCCAACTTTTTCAAGCCCCAGTTCTATAACTCCCCTGTCCTTTATTTTAAGCAGTTTTCTGTATGCATTTAACATTTCATACACGGTTATTGGGAATGATGAATTTGAAAAATCATTTTTTTGCGGAACATATCCAACCCTCCCCGGGGAGGATATAATCTCGCCCCTCGTCGGTTTTAAAAAACCCAGCATCAGCCGCATCAGCGTGGTTTTTCCGCACCCGTTTGCACCCACGACCGACACATACGCCCCGTCCCCTATTTCCATATTTATATCTCTTAGCACATACGGTTCCTCCCCCGTATATGAAAAGAATAAATTTCTTGTTTTAAGCATGTTCCGTAACCCTCCAAAATTTAATTGCAAATAATACGCATTTGCACTTGACAAAATCTTCTTGTGTGTTTATAATATATTATAATGCAAATGCCTTTCATTTGCAAGTAGAAAGTTTGGGGGAATGTAAATTTGAATAAATTCAAACTAAAGCCTCCGGCGGAATTTACCGCGCCGCCGAAATTTTCGTCTGCGGACGAAACGGCGATGCGCACAAGTTCCATTTTACGCCTTATCCGCCCACGGTAAGGTGCGTAAGTTTTATTGTTTATATTTTTGTGGGCAGAAAGGCTATGGAACTTAAAATGTTTAAAAAATTATTTCTGTTAATATCTCTGGTTTTGGCTGTCGGGCTTACGGGGTGCGGGAATACACAGCAAGCCGTTGAAACTGCGGATGATGATGGGAAAATAAAAGTGTCCGTCACTTTTAATGCGATGGAGGAGTTTGCAAAGGCCATCGGGGGTGACAAAATTGTAATTTCCGCAATTGTACCTGACGGGGCAAGCGCACACGGTTTTGAGCCGAAGGCGAATGAACTTGGGGCGTTGGCAAGAGCCGATGTTTTTATTTACAACGGCTTAGGGATGGACCAGTGGGCGGAGGAGGCAGCAGCGGCGGCCGACAACCCCGGCATGATTGTTGTTGATACATCCGAAGGTGCCGATATAATTGAGCGTGATGAACATGATGATGAGCATGATGACCACGACCATGATGATGAAGATCATCACGGGCACAGCCACGGAAAGGTTGACCCCCATCTTTGGCTTGGACTGTCGGGTGCCAAAACACAGGCGGAGAACATAAAAAATGCACTGATAAAGGCGGATCCCAAAAACAGTGCCTACTACGAAGAAAATTACACTGCCTTTGCCGCAGAACTTGACGATTTAAAAGCCGAGTACAGCGAAAAATTTGCCAATGTAGAAAATAGAAATTTTGTTACGGGGCATGCGGCTTTTGGCTACCTCTGCCGTGATTTCGGGCTGACGCAAAACAGCGTGCGGGATATCTTTGCCGAGGGAGAGCCAAGCGCAAAACAAATGTCGGAACTGGTGGATTATTGCAAGGAACACAATGTTAAAACCATTTTTGCGGAGGAGATGGCAAGCCCCCGTGTTTCGGAAACACTTGCAAATGAAGTTGGTGCAAAAGTTGAAAAAATTTACACCATAGAAAGCCGTGAGAACGGGAGAACTTATATGGAGCGCATGGAAGAAAACCTCTCCAAAATTTATTTAAGTCTTTTGTAAAATACAATTTTATCTTGAAATTTCCTCTGAAATGTGTATAATAAAAGGTAGTTACATGAATAGGAGGAAGTCATGATTAAATATGTGGGGCGTTATCGGCTTAACAATGAAAAGCCCTTGAGGATAGGGTTTCCTTCGGCAATAACTAAAATGGACTATATTTCAGATTCTCTGTACAAAGCCACAAGTCAAGATGTTAACATAATTTCATCTTCTTGGTATGCCGAAGAAGGAAGCCCTTCTCTGAAAACAACACAAAAAAAAATAAGAGACGGCATTTATTTAACCTATCCGCCAAGCTGGACTACGAAAAACAGGTACACCCTTCGCATTAAAGCAATATTTACTTATATTTGGCTGTTTTTATATTTAATTTTAAACTGTAGAAAAGACGAAGACGTTATTGTGTACCATTCTCTGCCTATGACAGGGGCGGTTTTGCGGGCAAAGAAAATAAAAAAATTTTCTTTGGTGCTGGAACTGAACGAAATTTATACAAACGCAGTAATCCATTCAAAATCCATCCGCAAAAAGGAATTTAAAATAATAAGGGCTGCCGATAAATACATATTTTCGACCGAGCTTTTAAATGAAAAAGTGAATTTTGATAATAAACCCTATATTATAAATTACGGAACCTATAAATGCGAAGAAAACATCGCCCCGAAGTTTGATGACGGCAAAATTCATATTGTTTATGCGGGCACCTTTGAAGCAAGAAAAAGTGGTGCCGTAACAGCGGCTACCGTCGGTAAATTTTTAGATGAAAAGTATCATATACATATCATCGGGTTTGGGAGTGATGATGAAAAACGAAATCTGATTGAACATATAAAAAAAGTGTCACAAGAAAGCCGTTGTACCATTACCTACGATGGTTTGATAAGCGGTAATGACTATATACGTTTTTTGCAAAGTTGTCACATAGGTATGAGCACCCAAAACCCTGATGATACTTTTAACGACACTTCTTTTCCTTCCAAGATTTTATCATATTTGTCAAACGGTCTTAGGGTGATATCTACCAGAATTCCGGCGATTGAAAAGTCAGACTTTGCCGATATACTTTATTTTTATGATACAAATGACCCGCAAAAGATAGCGGATACTATAAGAAAAATAAATTTTGATGACGAATACGACAGCAGAAAAGAAATTAATTTCTTAGATGAAAAATTTTTAAAAAATATGAAAATAATGCTTGGTTAAATTTAAAAGGGGGTTTTCACCCCCTTTTAGTAATTTTACCTCTGTACCCTGCCCGAGCCGTCGCCGCCTAAAAGTGCTTGTACTTCTTCAAGGGACACATGGTTTATATCCCCTGGGATTGTGTGCTTCAGTGCTGATGCGGCACTTCCGAATTCCGCCGCGTCCTGCATACTCATACCTGCGATTATACCGTAAATAAACCCGCTTGCAAACGAGTCTCCCCCGCCCACACGGTCAACAATTCTCAAATCATATTTCTTTGTCCTGTAAAACTCTTTACCGTCATAAACCGCAGCCGACCAACCGTTATCAGACGCCGAGTAGCTCTCACGAAGGGTTGTTGCAATATATTTAAAACCGAATTTTTCGTGCATCTGACGGAATACATCTTTGTATCCCTCTTCATTTAACTCGCCCTTTGTAATATCTGTATCCCCAACCTTAAATCCGAGTGTTTTCTCGGCATCCTCCTCATTGCCTATGCAAACGTCAACATATTCGCAAAGTTTTGTCATAACACCCTGCGCCTTCTCGGGTGACCACAGTTTTTTGCGGTAGTTTAGGTCAATTGACGTGGTTATTCCCTTTGCCTTTGCAACTTTGAGTGCCTCTTCGGTTATTTTTGCCGCATTGTCGGAAAGTGCGGGGGTAATTCCCGTTGTGTGGAACCATACAGCACCGTCCAAAAGCTTATCAAAATCAAAATCCGAAACTTCGGCTGTTGCTATTGAAGAGTCTGCCCTGTCATATAAAACCGTTGAAGCACGCATTGAAGCGCCCATCTCAACATAGTATGTGCCTATCCTGTCACCGCCGCGTACAACGCCATCGGTGTCAACACCGTATCTTCTCAAATGGTTTATTGCGGCCTGCCCCAAAGCATTTTTGGGCAGTTTTGTAACAAATGCACCTTCAAGACCGTAATTTGTCACAGCCACGGAAACATTTGCCTCCCCGCCCCCATAAGTGATGTCAAGGTTTGTTGCCTGCTCTAGCCTGTGAAAGCCGGGCGATGTAAGCCTCAACATAATTTCTCCGAATGTTACTACTCTTTTGCTCATTGATAGTTCTCCTTTTAATTTATTATTTAAACCGTAAGCTCAGTATTTTCTATAAGCTCTTCACGGTTTTTCTCGATAATGGGTTTTACATAATCCCTTATAAATTCCTCGGTCTGCTCCTTTGCACGTCCCGTATAGTCTTCAGGGTTTAAAATGCCCGAAAGTTCGTCAATACTCATCCCAAACTCCGCATCAGCTGCAATCCTCTCAAGCAAATCGTTTTTGCCGCCCTCTTTTTTTACCACGGCACCCGCCTCCATTGAATAAACCCTTATTTTCTCGTGCAGTTTCTGCCTGTCACCGCCTTTTTTTACGGCGTTCATCATTATATTTTCAGTTGCCATAAAGGGCAGCTCTTCCATTATATGTCGGTTTATAACTTTGTCATAAACCACAAGCCCTCGGCTGACATTGAGATAAATATCAAGCACCGCATCCGCCGCCAAGAAACATTCGGGAACGCTGATACGCTTATTTGCCGAGTCGTCAAGCGTTCTTTCAAACCACTGTGAGGACGAGGTGAGCGCCGGGTTTAGGGCAGTGGTTAAAATATAGCGTGACAATGAGGCTATCCGCTCTGTTCTCATGGGGTTTCTCTTGTACGCCATGGCGGACGAACCTATTTGGCTTTTCTCAAACGGCTCTTCAATCTCTTTTAAATGTTGTAAAAGCCGTATGTCATTACTGAATTTTGCGGCACTCTGCGCTATTTGGCTTAAAACATTTAAAAACTTGCTGTCAAGCTTCCTTGAATATGTCTGCCCCGAAACAGGAAAAA
>CAZNYY010000150.1:0-4427 GCA_964577335.1 uncultured Oscillospiraceae bacterium
GAATACAGAAATCTTTGATTTCGTTGTATTCTGTGAGGTTATTATACCATAAATTACACAGGAAACACAATAGCAGTATTCTTTTTAATCCAAAACCTCCAGTACGAGGTTTTCGGGTGTGTCGGCGGCGCCGGTTACATTGGTGTAGCTGTCGGGCACATTGCCCACTATCACCGTCTGCGCTATGGGTAAGTGAGTACTGACCTCCACCGAGGTTGAAGTACCCGGCAGCAGTACATTTATTGCAACCGTCACATCAAGCAAAATTTCATGCCTTGTTTGGTTAATTCCCGCCGAGGACAATTCGTTTTCTATGTCAATTTTAGCATACCCCACAGGCACCAGTTTTATGGGTATTCTCGGTCCCATCCCCGCAAGCAGTCCCTGATTTAATAGCGTTCCCATTGGAATTTTTGTCAGCAAACTGTCCGTATCCGCCATTCTACGCTCGATTTTCGAAGTCAATTCCGCCTTTAACTGGTTTATTCTGACTATGTTTGAGGTTACGGCCGTGACCTGCTGAGAATCATTTTTTTGAAAGATAATTAAATCTTCGTATGTAAGGTTGCATTCCGACATGGTTTCGTTTACCACGTCGCTTATCGCACGTACCGCAACGTTTTTTGCCCTCGCCTCCGCAACGGATTTAATAATCGGGCGCACACGCATTTCAAAAACCGTGAAAAAATAAATAATTACAAGCAAAAATGCGCATAACACCAGATAGAGGTTAAGTTTCCCCCTCCTTCTGCCGCCTGCTTTGCGCCTTTTATAATACCGCATAATAAAACCGCCTTTTCTCGATACTCTTAAAGCGTGCCGCCGTATGAACATACAGTCGTATGAACATACACCAGTATATGTAAAAAGAAAAAAAGTGTTACACGGCGTAACACTTTACAAAAAGCTTGAAACGGGCATTGTCTGTTATGCAAATGCAAGCCTTCTTCCAATATTCATAAGCCTGTATATAAAAAGCATCTCCATAAGCGCACAAAGCTTATCCGCACATCCCACAACAAACGATTCCATGTATCTCGGCGGTCTTATGGTAAGAGGCCACATATGCTTTTTTATGATGTCCTGCTCCTTATCCGTCAAATCACATATGTCCATCGCATTTTCAAGCGCCGCCCTCGGATGCGAAAACAAATGGTATTTTTTGTGTGTTTTGGTTTTTCTCCAATCGTATAAAAACAAGTCGTGCAAAAGACCACCTCTTGCACTTGCTTCATAATCAAGCTTTAAAAAACGGCTGATGCGAAAGCTGACGTAGGACACGAATATGCTGTGTTCCAAACAACTGACATTTACATGCTGGGGTATATCCCCCATTGCGAGTACACTTGGTTTTTGAATAAGGTCATGAATGCAGTTATAAAACTGTGAGTTAATGTCACTTTGCATTTTGTTCTCCTTTGGTATAATATTTGCTCAAAATTTCCTAATATAATTATAGCATAGAATAATAAAATATGCACTACCTTTTTTCTGGTACCGAGATAAAAAAGTTCCCTTTGCAAACATCAACCCCCCTGCCCCCAATCTTGGGAGTAAGGTAAACTTTTATGAAACTCGGAAATTACAATTTAAAAGTAGTAATTTCCTATTATATATGAAAAATACACACCGGGGAGCATTACCCCGGTGTGTATACCCTGCACTAAAATAACTTTAATATGTAAATATTACCGCTACATTTGCGGAAACAGATGTTTCTCCGGGTGAAATGGGTGTATAAAATTCTTCAACAGCAGCATCTCTATATTCCGCAGAACCCCCGCCTCCGCTTGAATATGCAGGATAAACAGGTGGCTTTGTCATGTTTACGTTTATATTCTCAATATTGATAGTCAAAGGTCTAAGCCCTGTCACACCCAATCCCGTGGCAACCGTTTGAGCCTTTTTGTTTACCCTCTCCGTCGCCTCATGAAGAGCCTCTAAATAAACTGTGTCTCTCTTTTCGTCACTTAAAACAAAGGACACTCCATTAGCCTGATTGGCGCCGTTTGAAATTGATAAGTCAATAATTTTACCGACAAGAGCTACATCCTTATCAACATCATTTACTGTTACAACAATGGTGTTTACAGTTTCATACCCCTTAAAAATGGCCTCATTTTTATACTCGGTCACATATTCGGTTACACCGTCTATTTCGACCGCTTTCTTTTCCTCTACCCGTATATTTTCGTAAATGGGCTTTATGGTGTAACTCTGTGTTTTAATGTCCTTTTTATCCACCTCAAGAATGTCCAACTCAGCATATATACTGTTTGACTTTACCTTGTTTTCCTCCTGGCTTGCCTTTGCGTCATATTCAAAGGTTTTGATACTGAATGTTACATATGCAATATCCGGCACGGTTTTAATGGTAGCATTCCCTGCGACTGTCAGGGTGGCAAGCGGTTGCTCCCCTGCAAAAACTGTAAGGGATGAAGCACAAATTATGAGAACAAGAAATAGGGCAGTAATATTCTTTAAACTTTTCATCATACTCACCTTTCAAAATATTTATTAAGACGTTTCGTTTCGTCTGTTTACTTAGACGAAGTCAATTACAAAAAGTTCCGCACCTCTGCCGTCCTAAGGCTAAACGCCGTTAAAACTCATAATATTTTATTAACCCTTTTCATTATTATTCCCCCATTTTAAGTCGTTTTTTTGAAATTGCTCCTTATACAGTATATTTTAACTACAATCAGATAGTTATTTTCAAAAAAAGGCTTGCACACATTTGTTTGATGTGGTATAATTAGCCTACGTTGAGGAGTGGGCAGGAAGCCCACTCCTTCACATTGTAACCGATTTAAAGGCAGTAAATGCACGAATTTATTGGGGTTTTTCCACGGTGAAAGGGGATATTTAAATGTCAAAAATTGAAGAATTGGTGTTTGAAATGGCGAAGCCTATCGCCCATTCATGCGGGGTAGAACTTTATGATGTCGAGTTTAAAAAGGAAGGGCAGGACAGGTTTTTGAGGATTTTTCTGTTTGATAAAAATGGAATTACCCTTGAAAAATGCGAGGAGGTCAGCCGCCTTGTAAGCGATGAGCTTGACAGAACCGACCCCATAAGCGAAGCATATTACCTTGAGGTGTCCTCCCCGGGGATTGACCGTGTGCTTAGGCGGGACAGCCATTTTGGGGGTGCCATCGGCGAGGAAATTGAGATAAAGCTGTACGGGTCTTTAAACGGCAAAAAATATATAAGGGGCAAACTTTCCGATTATAGGGACGGAATTGTTTTTTTGACGGACGGGGAAAATACGCCTCATGAAATAAATAAAAATGATACGGCGCAAATAAAAATTTATTGGGAGTGATAAAAAAGTGAGCAGCGAACTTATGACGGCTCTGGACCTTTTGGAGAAAGAAAAAAATATAAATAAGGAAGAGCTTTTGGAGGCGCTTCGCCATTCGCTTATCAGTGCTTACAAAAAATACTATAATGCAGGCGAAAATGTAAGCGTTGATATTTCTGACGACGGGGACATTACGGTACACGCAAAAAAAACCGTTGTTTCGGAGGTTTTGGATTCGTCCGCAGAAATACTTATTGACGAGGCGAGGAAAATAAGTCCCCTTTGCAAAGAGGGAGACGTGGTGGATATTGAAGCAACGCCAAAGGATTTCGGTCGGATTGCGGCGCAAAATGCAAAGCAAATGATGGTTCAGCATATAAGAGAGGCCGAGAGAGGAAAAATATATTCCGAATATAGGGACAAGGAAAACAACATAATAACAGCAACCGTTCAAAAAACGGATAAAAGAGGTGTTTTGCTCCAAATAGGCAGCACAACAGAAACACTTATGCCCGCCCATGAACAGATTTTGGGGGAAACCTTTGTCACGGGGCAGCGTATAATAGTTTTTGTACTGGAAGTTAAAAATACGCCCAAGGGGTTGCAGATTTTAGTTTCAAGAACGCATCCCCATGTTGTTTGCAGGCTTTTTGAAAGAGAAGTACCCGAAATTGCGGACAAAACGGTGGAAATAAAGAGCATTGCAAGAGAAGCGGGGTCACGCAGCAAAATAGCTGTCCATTCAAATAATCCGAATGTGGATGCGGTTGGTGCTTGCGTTGGGCAAAAGGGTGCGCGTGTGAATGCCGTTTTAGAAAACTTGGGTGAGGAAAGGGTCGATATAATAAAATATAGCGAAGATCCTGTTTTGTATATTACCGAAAGCTTGAGCCCCGCAAAGGTTGTAAGTGTTACGGTTGATGAGGAGGCGAAAACCGCCGAGGTTATAGTGCCTGATTATCAGCTTTCGCTTGCAATCGGCAAGGAAGGGCAAAACGCACGCCTTGCCGCCAAGCTGACCGGTTGGAAGATAGATATAAAGAGCGATAAACATACCACGGTCCCGGATGAAGAACCGGACGAGGTGGAAAGCGAGTGATACCATGCCGAAAAAACAGCCTTT
>CAZNYY010000150.1:4437-5983 GCA_964577335.1 uncultured Oscillospiraceae bacterium
CGAATGTGCGTTTCATGCAGAGAAATGAAACCTAAGGATGCGCTTATTAAGGTTGTAAAACCAAAGGAAGGCGAAGCTTGCCTTGACCCCTTGGGTAAAGTTCCCGGCAGGGGTGCGTATGTTTGCCAAAATGAGCCGTGCATAAAAAAGGCCGAAAAAGAAAGGCGCTTTGAAAGAGCCCTCAAATGTAGGTTACCCGATGGGCTTTATGACGTGCTTAAAAGGAAGGGCGATACTTTTGTATGATGAATAAGCTGGAAAGAATGGTGGGACTGGCAACCCGTGCGGGGAAGGTTGCATTTGGCAGCGAGATGAGTGTAGAGGCCGTGCGGCGGGGGCGTGCCTTCGTTGTATTGCTTGCGAATGATGCGTCTGACAGAACCAAGAAACTTATTCGTAACAAATGTGCAAGCTTTGGCGTAAGACTTTTGGAATACGGTTCAAAAAGTGAACTGGGCAAAATTACGGGGAAAAATAATGTTTCGGCACTGGCTGTGCTTGACCGTGAATTTGCAAATGCGGTGTGGAGAAATTATGGGGGTGTTATAAATGGCGAAAGTGATTAAACCGAGAATACATTCATTGGCTAAAGAAATTAATGTTGCCAACAAGGATCTTATAGAGCTGCTGAGTAAATACGGTATGGGTGAAAAAAACCATATGAGTACGCTTACTCCACAGGATATGGATATTATCCTTGATTATTATACACAAAAGTATGATGACGGCTCTGATATAACGGAATATCTCAGGAAGGAGAAACCTGAGATAATGGAACCCAAGGTGGATCAGGCGAAAGAA
Source organism: uncultured Oscillospiraceae bacterium (assembly GCA_964577335.1). GTDB lineage: Bacteria > Bacillota > Clostridia > UMGS1883 > UMGS1540 > CAZNYY01. Next base: position 5,239 of record CAZNYY010000150.1, read on the forward strand.
GTACCTCAGGATGAAAAGGAAATTGCCCCCGTGGATAATAAGCCTAAGAAAACTGTGGCAAGATATGTTGACACCCGCCCAAGTGCGGTTGACCTTGAGAAAATAAATGAAACCGAAAAAATAGAAAAGCTTGTTTCCATAAATATAAAGGATGATGTTGTGGGCAAGCAAAGGATAAAGAAAAGCGGACGGACGCATCAGCAAAAACCCCAGATTGATGAGGTTGCCGTTACCCGTATAAAAGAAAAGAAGAAAGAAAAGGTCAAGGTTTTGGTTGCGGATGAGATAACTGTGGGCGAGTTTGCGGTGAGGGCAAAGGTTTCAGCTGCGGAGATAATAAAACGGCTTATGCAGCTTGGCATCATGGCATCAATAAGCCAGGCGATTGATTTTGACACGGCTGCTTTGGTGGGCGAGGACATGAACCTGATTATAGAAAAGGAAATAATTGTTACTGACGAGGACCGCTTGACCGCCGAAGTTGAGGATGACGAGGCAAGCCTTGTCACACGTCCCCCTGTGGTGGTTGTAATGGGTCATGTTGACCACGGTAAAACCTCGCTTTTGGACGCAATAAGAAAAAGTAATGTAACCGCTACCGAGGCGGGCGGAATTACCCAGCATATCGGCGCTTACAGGGTTTCGATAAACGGTAAGGATATAACCTTTTTGGACACGCCCGGGCATGAGGCGTTTACCTCAATGCGTGCGCGGGGCGCACAGGTGACGGATGTGGCAATTATTG
>CAZNYY010000151.1:0-5981 GCA_964577335.1 uncultured Oscillospiraceae bacterium
GTGGGTTTGCTTGCAGAAATAGAACATTTAAGCACAGGGTATTATCGGTCGGTTTTCAAACGCATGACAGGAATGTCCCCCATAGATTATATCACCGGCGTAAGACTTCGTCATGGCTGCGAACTTCTCAGCGGCACAAATTTGTCCGTTAAAGAAATTTCTGCCATGGTAGGTTATGGGGACCAAATGTATTTCAGCCGTATGTTCAAAAAAAAGATGGGGGTAACTCCTAAGGGTTATAGAAAATAAAAACGCTATAACCCCTTGAAAACAAAAGGGTTATAACTTTTTTATATCTTCATCATCAACCTACCTTTGATCAAAAAGGGCGTAATTTAGGGGATACCTTTTCGCAAATATTCAAAATCATTTCATACTTACAGGCGATAAATTGGTATTAAAAACCATGTTCATTATGCAAAGTTATAACTGATAACGTTTGGATAATTTAATGGCAGACATTTGGAATGATTTGGTTTATAATAATGAATAAGCATTTATGATTTAATTGATTCTTATAATGTAAATGGGGGTGCCAATGCACCAAAGAAACAGAGGAAATGGAGGGATATTCCACTCGAACTTAGTACAGATGTACCAACTCGTCAGGGTTACACCTTTTTGGGGTGGGCAACAAACATTTCTGCCACAAACATTCGATGCTGGGGATAATTATATAAAAAATAATGAAATAACACTTTACGCCGTATGGCAGGTACATGATCCTCCCTCAACAAGCACCATCGTTACACTACAAAACCAAAGTTACAAATTTGACATTAATGTTGCAAATCCTATAAATGAATCGATTTGTATAGTCACAACATATGCCGATGATGGAAAGTTAATTGAGATGCAAATCATTCCTATGACAGTTGGTACTTCAAATATTATATTAACAATGAAAAAGAATCTTAGCGCAACAAATGCTAAGGTTATGATATGGGATAAACTGAATACCATGCAACCCTTATGTGACCCGGAGATAATTCCAACGCTTCCATAAAACTCTAAAGGGCGATTACTTCGGTACTCGTCTTTTTTATATTGTCCGAATTAATTTTGCCAAAAAGTACATATCCCCCTACCCATAGGTCAAGAAGAAATTCATAAAAACACTTAAATACAAAAAACCCCACCAACAGTGGACTTTTCGCTTGTATCAATCTGTGATACTGATTTGCGTCTAATGCTCAAAATAGATGACAGATAAGCAGGGCAAAAAAATTCGCCCTTACTTAGTTTGCTTTCGACTCACGTTGTATCGGTATCACGTTTGCCGCACGTTCAAAAGCCGAATACTCTCCGCCGTTCATCATCCACTGCCGGAGTTTTTCTGTAATGTATAGCCTTCGCCGGCCAATATTGTAGAATGTGCCGTCAAGCAGACCTGTTTTTTCTAATTCGTAGAGTTTTGACATTCCGCAACCTATGTATTTAGCCGCTTCCTCCCTTGATAGTCTGTCGAAATTCATGACTGTTCTCCTTTCATTCCCGCTCCCGGGTTAGCTTGCTTGGTTTTCTTGTTCTAAAATATAATTGATTGGCACGTCAAAAATCTCTGATAATTTTTGCGCAAGTGAAATGCTCATTTTTTGTTGGCGTTCGCCGTTTTCGATTCGCGTGTAGTAAGCTCTACCAATACCCAATCTTTCTGCCAGCTCCACCTGTGTCATATCGGCTCTAACTCGTAAGTCTTTTAAGTACTCCCTCATGTTTCCACCCCCTTTTGTACCGTTTTGACGCCTTCATTATAGTACCGTTTTGTCACTTTATCAATACTTTTTTCTAGATTTTCTCAATTATTTTTTAAATTTGTGTCCCTTTGGTACTTTTGTGTGTTATTATTGACTTGTGCCAATTAGTCACTTATAATTGTATTGGGTGGTGAATTATGAAGAATTTAAAAAAAACTAGAGAAAAAAAGGGCTTAACTCAACAGCAGATGGCGGATTTGCTTAATATTCAAAGACCAACGTATACAAGGTATGAAAACATGGAAAGGCAACCCGATTTTGAGCTAGTTAAAAAAATAGCCGAAGTCTTGGGTACGTCAATTGACTACCTTTTAGGATGCACGATGAAACCAATATCCCCACATCGCTTGACAGTGAAAATGAAAACAGCTTTTTATGCAGCGAAAAAGAAAAAAAGCTGTTAGAGGCCTACCGCTCCAAACCCGAGATGCGCCAGGAAGTAGATAAGCTGTTAGGAATAGAAGAATACGCAGAAGATTTTCTCGAAGAGAATGCATAAGAAAAAATATTACATGCTTGGTAATGTAATTTACTTAAAGTCGAAAGAAAGGTTTTGATAACAGAACTCACGGGAATTACTAACGAAACTGTTCGTTCCGCTCCTAAAATACACGAACTTATTGGTGATTTAATAAACTTCATTTCCGACTTCCAAATTGTCTGTCACAATGCCAATTTCGATATGATATTTTTACAAACAAATTTGAATCATTGTAATTATCCCACTTTGAAAAATCAGGTTTGCGACACACTCTCTTTGTCAAGAGTTTATATTCCTTCCGTTAAAAATCACAAGTTAAAAACATTAAAGAAATATTTAAATATTAATTCTATCTCTCACGATGCAATAGGAGACTGTGAGGCTAACATAACTTGGCGCTTCCATATCTTTCTGTCGGGCTATCTCGGTCGGCGACATGTAAGTATTATCCGGAGAAACGATTTGAATACGCTTCGCAATCATAGCTTCACCGACTGATGATTGGCGAAATCCGGGTATATCATTTACATTCAGCTGCCCAAGCATCCTTTCAGAAAACCCATCTGCCATGTCTTGAGGCATGATATTTTTCTCAACCAAACGTTTTAAGACTTTTTCTCTTGCTACGCAATATGTCCAAATAGCTTCTGCTCTTTCTTCTTCAGTCAACATACTCATCTCCCACTCAAACAAAACCTGAATATATTCATATTATACTTTGTTTGGGAAAGTTTGTAAAGTGCTAATCAGAGAATTGAAAACCGTTGCATATTTTTGTACTCAAAAGAGAGCGTTCCGGAATGATTGATCAGGATTTGATTCAGCGAATTTCTGACGTGTTCCGCATCGAAAGTATCCATGTTAAGCTCATTACAAACCAACTGGATTATATCCTGTTCAGCAATTGATGGCGATTGTGTGCAGCTTTTACGCTCCACACGGTTTGCGCAAAGCCATACCACCGCTCCGGAGGCACGTGTGATCCTGCGGTAATTTGCACCGTACTCCGCGCAAATCAAAAGACCACTCAGTACATTCTGTGAATTATACCGAGTGACCTTCCGCTGTATGCTTCCGTTATTATGCAGTTCTTGATTGGAGCGTGCTGCTTTTTCAAACTGTACTGCGGTATATAGTTCTAAGCTAATGATAAACGGAACATATTTTGAGTTAGACAACAGCTTGTCAATCGCGGCACGTCCCCAACAGGTATTTCCTGATGGCGAGGATATGTGCCGGCTTTCCAGCATTTTTGCTAATTCTCCAAGGCTATTACCGTTAAGGTACTCTCTGTAAATCATCTGGATAGCCTGAGCGTGCGTTTTATCAACCGTAACTCTGCCAGTATCATCTGCAGTAAAACCATAAGGAATTTTCATCGAAAATATCCTCCTTTAAACATTATTATTTGTGGGTTTACTAATTGCTATATTTTTTAGTAAGCTAAAACCTACGGTAATTCGTGTTATGAATTCGAATTGCAGAAGGTTAATCCGTCACTTTTTATAATTTCAAGGATAAAACTTATACAAAACAACCATTTTAGAGCATAAAAAAAGACAAACCCACTTTTAACTAAGTTAAAAAAATAGGTTTGTCTACGTTGCGGCTACTGACCAAAATAGATGTACTATCTTACCTTAGTTTCACCGTTGTCATTAATATTTTTAATCGTTCCAACGTTTAGGTTTGCTCATAATGGCGATTTCATTATTTATTCACGCATTTGTATTTAATAAACATAATAGGAAGTTGTGTTTTAGCAACACACTTTATTAATCTTTATAAATGATGTTTTTTAATTGTTTTTGCAAATTCGTACATACCGCATCTTTCAAGTTCCTTTACAAAAATAGGCCATGGTGGAACATTGCTTAAGTATGGTTCAGGACCTGTATATAATCCACCTCCGGGTCCTGTATATAATCCGCCGCCTGGTCCTGTGTACTTATCTCTTGGCCACATAAGAATCTCTCCTTTTTATCGTGATTTATTTGATTATTTGGATGCTTATCCATAATAAACATAACGAGAAATTCAATTTCCCTGTGAAAGTCCACCTAATATGGATTATGTGAACCATCGTTTTTTCACGGAAGGTATTAGGATAGTTCTACTGGATTACCGCACCGGTTTTTTAATCAAGTAAAGCCATGTCTTCTTCATCAGTTTTATTCGAATGCAGTTTTCGTCCATATGCCCTAAACAGCGTGCTATCCTTTTTATCATCTTCAAATTTGGTAATCCAATGCTTATCCCTGAATATCGAGAGAAGACGTTCATTAATAGCTGTTTTCTCAAAAGTTGGGCGTTTCTGTCCAAACAACTTAGCGTAATCGTCAAGAAGAAGTTGAGTAAGATAGCGTTTACATTGATCTTCGTTTAAGTTTGGCAGAATAAGTGCGAACAACTTCAGCTTAATCGCATTAGTAACACTTGTGCCGAGCAATTTATCTACCAATCCTTTATCAATACTGCATTCGTTATCAAAAATATTATCTATTTCACTAAGAGTAATTTTTTCTATAATTGCTTTTGTAAGCGCACCTTCGCTTGGGTAGCTGCCAATAAAGTGAACTATGTCATCAGGATCAAGGTTGTGTTCAAGAATGTATGCCCGAACAGCATCTGAATACTTTGGATTTCTCGCCGTAATCTCTGACTTAATGCCTTCAAGCAATTTCAGCTTGCATATATCAGAGACATTGAGAAGAAGAACGCTGATCGCTTCGCTTTCGTCAAAGAGTGCTGTGCCTGACACGATGTCCACATAAACTTTGATGTGGCGTTCAATATAGTGTGTCCTTACTTCTTCATAATTTTTGCGAATAAAAGCTAAATTACTTGCACCCATCCAAATAATCTTATGATCAATAAGTATTACCATTTTATCTATGTTGATGTTCTCTTTCTCAAAGCCCTTTTCATATCGCCAGCCAAGAGTTCCCATTATCTGTGCATAATGAATATTGTTGATTTCATTGCGTGTCAACACGGCATTAAAAAATGATCTTTGAATATCCTCTGAATATTGACTGCAAATAGCAGCGTAATTATATTCATAATCGTCCAGATTAATAAACTCCACCAACTCATCTGTAATTGTGTTATCGCATTGCACGAAATAATCCATAGCATTCTTTTCGGAATGCACCGCAATATCATGTTGAATGATTGATTTCCATAGATTTTTATCGTCAATCGCGGTCAGCATCTCAATTTTTGTAGTCAATTCAGAAATGTACCAATTTTTATTTTCTTCCGAAACATCATCGTTGTTCAAGACGGCGAGGGCGAATTTCTCATCATCGGCAACCGTTCCATCAGAATTCGCTTGGATCACCCCGAAGTATTCGTTGATATTTTCATTCACATATTGTGCCAAAGGGCTTTCGGGAGTAGTCATTATCAGGGTATAGTTCTTATGCTTGAAATCTACCGTTTCATCAATACCGTACATTTTAACCAACATTTGTGCGATGTTATTAAAACTTAGCTCATATAATGAATGAACATACACCGCCACGAACAGCTCCTTATTTGCCACGTCATAATCTATAGTTTCAAAGCACACGTCAAGCAATTTAAAGCGCGTTATGAGCTTATCAATTTCAGGGGAATTGATGTGGAGGAAGTCAGGCTTGTGCGATATGTAGCCGGAGAGACTTTCGCCAAGCGCTGTATCTTTAAGGATATTCATATATGGGCGACATATCACGAGAGTTTGCTTGGAAAATATCTTG
>CAZNYY010000152.1:0-5969 GCA_964577335.1 uncultured Oscillospiraceae bacterium
TGAGCCTTCCATTAAAACAGCACGAATATTGTCATCCTTTTCTGCGTGATTAAGGAGTATTTGCGTTATATTATTGCCATCCAATTCTTTTGCCCCTTCTATCATAACTTCCTCGCTTTAACAATAATCGGCATCTGTTATCAAAGTATTTCCTTATAACAGCCGCTCTGCAATCATTCGGCAGATACCCGTAATATCTGCACGGCTCACAAATTCAAACTTAACTTTTCCAAGCCCTGAAAACCATAACTCAAGCTCACTATCAAGATCAAGAACCCCGGCGGTTTCCACAGAGAAAGCCTGTATTTTGCTGTATGGCAGTGATGTAAAATCCTTTTTTTTACCCGTAATTCCTTGCACGTTTATAGCAAAAATACGTTTATTCGTAAAAACCACGCCATCTCGAACACCTTGGAACGTTGCCAATATACTCTCGCCATCAACAAACATCGGCGAAATAAGAGTCTCAAAGGAATTGTCATTTGTAGGTTTCAATTTCATGAAAGAAGCATTTTGAAAATCAATCATATTAAATTCCATAGCCTTTCTGCCCACAAAAATATAAATATAAAACTCACGCACCTTACAGCGGGTGGATAAGGCGTAAAATGGAACTTATGGCGCATTGCCGTTTCGCTTTGCAGAGTGAAAATTTCGGCGGCGCAGTAAATCCCGCCGGAGGCTTTAGTTTGTAGTTAAGAGGGTTACTCCCACTCAATCGTAGCCGGAGGTTTACTACTCACATCATACACAATACGATTTATGCCTCGAACTTCGTTAACAATACGTTTTGAAATCTTCCCTAAAACATCGTATGGGATTTTTGCCCAGTCGGCAGTCATAAAATCATCAGTTTCAACCGCCCGAAGTGCCAAGGTGTAGTCATAAGTACGCTCATCCCCCATCACGCCCACACTTCTTATTGACGTTAAAACCGCAAAATACTGATGAATACTGCGATCCAATCCCGCATTTTTAATCTCATTCCTAAAAATGTAGTCCGCTTCCCTCAGCATTTCAAGCTTTTCGGGCACTATTTCGCCGATAATACGAATTGCAAGACCCGGCCCCGGAAACGGCTGCCGCCACACAATATCCTCGGGCATATCCATCTCAATCCCCGCCGCGCGAACCTCGTCCTTAAACAGGCATGAAAGCGGCTCAATTATTTCCTTAAAATCAACAACATCGGGCAGACCGCCTACGTTATGATGACTTTTTATAAGCGCCGCATCCTCGGTTCCGCTTTCAATAATGTCGGGATAAATGGTCCCTTGTACAAGGTAATCAACACTTCCTATTTTTTTGGCCTCCGCTTCAAACACCCTTATAAATTCCTCGCCTATGATTTTGCGCTTTTTCTCGGGGTCGGTCACGCCTGCAAGCTTTGTCAAAAACCTGTCCACCGCATCTACCTTTATGAGGTTCATATCAAATTCTCTGCCGAAAATCCTTACAACATCCTCCGCCTCGTTTTTTCTTAAAAGTCCGTGATCCACAAAAATACAAGTCAGGTTTTTACCAATCGCTTTATGCACCATAACAGCCGCCACGGCGGAATCCACCCCGCCCGACATTGCGCACAAAACCTTTTTGCCCGCAAGCTTTTCACGCATATCTTCTATACTTTTACTCACAAACCTTGACATTGTCCACTCGCCGCTGCACCCGCAGATTTTATAAAGAAAATTTTCAAAAATTTCTTTATAATGCGCCGTGTGCATTACTTCGGGATGAAATTGTGTTGCATAAATCTTTTTTTCTGCATTCTCAATCCCGCCCACAGGACAGTCAGCGGACCCGGCCGTAACCTTAAACCCTTCCGGCACACGAGTGACACAGTCACTATGGCTCATCCAGCATATATTTTTTTGCGGCAGACCTTGATACAGAAGGCTTTCTGTGTCAAGCTCAACCTCTGTATTCCCATATTCCTTTATTTTGGCGGGCGACACCTCGCCCCCCAAAAGTTTGCCCACGAGCTGCATTCCGTAGCAAATCCCCAAAACGGGGATGCCCAACTCAAATATTTCCCGCTCGCAAATCGGCGCATCATCCTCATACAAATGCGCAGGACTCCCCGACAAAATAATGCCGCTTGGACGAACCTCTTTAATTTTTGCAAGTGCCTTTTTATACGGCACTATCTCGCAATAAACATTGCATTCTCTCACTCTTTTAGCTATTAACTGCTTGTATTGGCTGCCAAAATCAACAATAATAATTGTTTCCATAAAACCCCTCCTGCATCGGTAAAATTTATTTAGCGTCAAGAATTTCCTTTAGCTTTTGATTGATTACGGACGGGTTTGCCTTGCCCTTTGACACACGCATAATCTGCCCCGTCAAAAAGCCCATCGCCTTTTTCTTGCCTGCCTTGTAATCCTCGACAGCAGCGGGGTTTTGGTCAATAACTTCCTCAATCATTTTCACAATGGCACCCTCGTCGCTTATCTGCACAAGCCCTTTTTCCGACACAATAACGCCCGGTGCCTTCTTTTCCTCAAACATTGCCTCAAGAACCTTTTTGGCGATTGTGCCGCTTATGGTGCCCTTTTCAATCAACCGGGTAAGCTCCGCTAAATCTCCCCCGCAAAAGGGTATGTCCTCCGCCTCGGTTTGCGTTTCATTTAAAATACGGCTGATGTCCCCCATTATCCAGTTTGCAGAGGTTTTAACCGCCGCCCCCGCTTTTACGCTTTCCTCAAACAATGTTGCAAGCGAAAGTGACGCACTGATAACACCCGCATCATATTCAGACAAATTAAGCTCTTCTATATATCTTGCACGCTTGGCGTCGGGAAGTTCCGGAAGCTCTGCCCGCATCCTGTCTATCCATTCATCGTCAATCACAATCGGCATCAAATCAGGCTCGGGGAAGTATCTGTAGTCATGCGCTTCCTCCTTCGAACGAAGGGGATAGCTTATCCCCCGCACATCATCCCATCTTCTTGTTTCCTGTTCAACCACGCCGCCGCCGTCCAAAACCTCCGCCTGGCGTGCCTGTTCAAACTGCATTGCCCTAAGTGCCGCACGGAAGGAGTTTACGTTTTTACACTCGCTTCGCACCCCGTATTCTTCCTGTCCGAATGGTCGCAGCGAAAGGTTTACATCACATCTGAACGAGCCTTCCTGCATTTTACAGTCCGAAACGCCCGTGTAACGGAGGATTGAGCGAACCGCTTCAAGAAAGGCTACCGCCTCCTCGGGCGAGCGCATATCAGGCTCCGACACAATCTCAATCAGCGGCACCCCGCCCCTGTTATAGTCAACCCTCGAATAGTCCCCATACTCGGCATGTACAAGCTTGCCGGCATCCTCTTCAATATGAATTCTTGCAATTCTTATTTTCTTTTTACCGTTTTCGGTTTCAATTTCAACATACCCGTTTTTGCACACGGGCAAATCAAACTGCGATATTTGGTATGCCTTGGGCAGGTCGGGATAAAAATAATTTTTCCTGTCCTGTTTGGAGAAATGTGAAATTTCGCAATTTGTGGCAAGCCCTGCTTTAATGCAATAGTCAACCACCTTTTTGTTTAAAACGGGCAAAACACCCGGCAATCCAAGGCAAATTTCACAGCATCTGGAGTTTTCCTCCCCGCCAAATTTATTTTCACAGCCGCAATATATTTTTGACAGCGTATCAAGCTCCGCATGAATTTCAAGACCTATTACTGTTTCGTATTTCATTTATTTCCTCCTATCGAAGGTTTAACCCTTGTAGTTGTCTGCTCAAGCGCATGCCCCGCCCCAATCAAAGTGCCGTCACCCAAAGGTTTTCCTATAAGCTGCACGCCTATGGGCATACCGCCCCCGTCCGTTCCAAACGGCAGTGACATCCCCGGCAGCCCCGCTATGTTAAGCGACACCGTGCATATATCAGCGGCGTACATTGCAAGCGGGTCATCGTTTTTCTCGCCAAGCCCCCATGCGGTAACGGGTGTGGTTGGTGACAAAAGCATGTCACACTTTTCAAAAACCTTGTCAAAATCCTGTTTTATCAGGGTTCTAACCTTTTGTGCCTTTTTGTAATAAGCATCGTAATAACCCGAGCTTAACACGAATGTGCCAAGCATTATCCTGCGTTTTACCTCTCGCCCAAAGCCCTCGCTTCTGGAATTTACATAAATATCGTCAAGGGTTTCATTGTTTTCCGCCCTAAACCCAAAACGTATCCCGTCAAACTTTGCAAGGTTTGATGATGCTTCAGCGGAAGAAATAATGTAGTACGCCTCAAGCGCATACGGCATCATGGGCAGTGAGCATTCCATAACCTCCGCCCCCATCTTCTCATACTCCGCAGCCGCCTTTAAAACCGCATTTTTCACGTCGGGCGAAATTCCTTCCACCATGTATTCCTTTGGAATACCTATTTTAAGACCCCTCACATCAGCCCCCAGCGCCTTTGTATAATCCTCATAACCCGAAGGGAGCGAGGTTGAATCCTTTGCATCATACCCCGTAATTTCGTTTAGCACCATCGCACAGTCGGTCACGTCTTTCGTGATGGAACCTATTTGGTCAAGTGACGACGCAAACGCCACCGCCCCAAACCTTGAAACCAACCCGTATGTGGGCTTAAACCCCACAACGCCGCAAAACGCGGAGGGCTGCCTAATTGAGCCGCCCGTGTCCGTACCCAGTGCGAAAACCGCCTCATCAGCGGAAACTGCCGCAGCACTCCCCCCCGAGGAGCCGCCCGGAACACATTTTAAATTGTGCGGATTTTTCGTGGACTTAAAATAAGAACTTTCTGTTGACGAACCCATTGCAAACTCGTCCATATTAGTTTTGCCTATTATAACGGCATCCTCCAGCTTGTCCATAACCGTTGCATTGTAAGGCGGCACAAAATTGTGCAGCATTTTGGAGGCACAAGTGGTCTTAATGCCCTTCGTGCAGATATTGTCTTTAACGCCCATGGGTATTCCCGCAAGCGGTGAAAGCTTTTCGCCGTCTGAGCGTTTTTTGTCAATCACTTCCGCTTTTTTAAGGGCATCTTCTCCCTGCAGCGTAATGTAACCGCAAACCTCGCCCTCCACATCTTTTACACGCTCCATAACCGATTTTACAATTTCAACCGCAGATGTTTCTTTTTTCTTCATAAGCTCCGCCAATTCGTGAGCCGTCATTTCATATAAATTCATTTACTCCACCGCCTTTATCACAAGAAAACAAGTTTCGTCCGCCTCGGACGCATTTTCCAAAACCGTTTCAATCTTCATTGAAGGGGACACCTCATCTTCCCTAAATACATTATACCTGTCCGACACATGCAGTGTTGGATTTATGCCCGACACATCAAGCTCCGAAAGCTTATCGGCAAACTCAATTATACTGCTTATTTCCGATGAAAAGCTCTCTTTTTCTTCATCCGTCAGCGTAAGCTTTGAAAGCTGTGCCAAACGCTCTATTTCTTTTATTGTGATACTCATTCAAAACAACCCTTCGCTGCCGCGGCGCACATTTCCCGCCATCCCAGCGGCCAAATTTAGGACGGCACATTTATTCTATCAATTAGAATACCACAATTTATGGTATCATGTCAAATATTTTGAGTGCCGAATGGCATTTTTTTTGCACGGGAATATACTGATAATATGATGTGATTATTCTTTTGGGGCGGAGGTGGATTTATGAGCTGTGATTGCGATAGAAGATGCTGTAAAAATAAGAAGTCAATTCTTGAGTGTTTGGACGAGGTGGAGGATTTTTTGTGCCGCCAAAGACAATGTAAAAGACCTGATAACTGCGGTCCCCGTTACGATTTTAGATGGAGGTTTTCCGCCGCCATGAACAATATTTGCATGAAGGTAAAGGGCGGCAGACGGGGCTGAAAGTGCGTACATTAAAGGAATGTAAACAGCAAAACTTGATATATAGCTTGGAGGGGCTGTATAAAAATGCGCCGAACACGCAAAACAAGCTTTCGCTGACCCCATGCGCCTGTGATAAACGAAAGTATC
>CAZNYY010000153.1:0-1182 GCA_964577335.1 uncultured Oscillospiraceae bacterium
CCTTACCGTGGGCGGATAAGGCGTATAATGGAACTTATGCGCATCGCCGTTTCGCCTTTAGGCGAAAATTTCGGCGGCGCGGTAAATTCCGCCGGAGGCTTAGTTTGAATTTATTCAAACTACACTCCATAGCCTTTCTGCCCACAAAACAAAAACAACAAATTCATTTGACCTTACCGTGGGCGGATAAGGCGTATAATGGAACTTATGCGCATCGCCGTTTCGCCTTTAGGTGGAAAATTTCGGCGGCGCGGTAAATTCCGCCGGAGGCTTTAGTAACGAGGCTATCCTATAATAGAAAATTCAATTTGTATATAGTTTTAAACCAAAATCTTTTTTAAATCTTCCTCCGGTGTGGAAATGGGGGAAATATTGTAATTTTCCACAAGAATATTCAGTACATTGGGCGACACAAATGCAGGCAGTGTAGGTCCAAGATAAATATTCTTTATTCCAAGGTGCAAAAGGGTTAAAAGAATACATACTGCCTTTTGTTCATACCACGAAAGCACCAACGTTAGTGGAAGGTCGTTTACGCCGCATTCAAAAGCCTCTGCCAAAGCAGTTGCAACACGGATTGCACTAAATGCATCATTGCACTGTCCCATGTCCATAATGCGCGGCAAACCACCGATTTCCCCTAAATCAAGGTCATTAAAACGATATTTACCGCATGCAAGGGTTAAAATAATACTGTCCTCGGGGGATTTTTGTACAAACTCGGTATAATAATTTCTTCCCGGCTTTGCACCGTCACATCCGCCAACCAAGAAGAAGTGACTTATCTCTCCTGCTTTAACAGCATCTATAACCTTGTCCGCAACACCTAAAACCGTGCCGTGGCTAAAGCCCGTGGTAACAAATCCGCCGCCGTTTATACCTGTCATTACATGGTCCTCGTCATAACCGCCAAGCTCCAGCGCCTTATTTATTACGGGTGTGAAGTCCTTGTCGTCATCTATATGAACCATTCCCGGATATGCCACTACCTCGGTGGTGAAAATACGGTCGTCATAGCTTGGGCGAACAGGCATAATACAGTTTGTTGTAAACAAAACGGGACCCGGAATATTTGCAAATTCCTTCTGCTGGTTTTGCCATGCAGTTCCGAAATTCCCTTTGAGATGCGGGTATTCCTTAAGTTTAGGGTAACCATGTGCAGGCAACATTTCTCCGTGAGTA
>CAZNYY010000153.1:1192-5920 GCA_964577335.1 uncultured Oscillospiraceae bacterium
GTATAAATATTTATGCCCTTGTCCTTTGTCTGCTCCAAAAGCAGGTATAAATCCCTAAGGTCGTGACCGCTGATTACAATAAACGGTCCCTTTTCAATTGTAAGCGGCACTTTTGTGGGAACAGGAATTCCGTAAGTTTCGGTATTTGCCCTGTCCAAAAGTTCCATACACTTTAAGTTTACGCGACCCGTTTCCAAAACCAGTCCCAACAGTTTATCTATATCACGTTCCTTCGCTATTGCAGCCAATCCCTCGAAGAAAAACGAATTTACCTCGTCATCCTCATATCCCAGCACCATTGCATGATACGCATATGCTGCCATACCACGCAGCCCAAATAACATAAGGGATTTCAGCGAACGTACATCCTCATCATCCTGCCACAAGCTGTTCATGGCATAATCAACCCTCACAGAAGAATATTTGTCCTGCTCGGCATATGCTTTATCAATAACCTTCATTATTGACATATCATCAAAGCTGACATTTGTAACGGTAGTAAAAAGTCCTTCCATCATCATGTGTGAGGCAGAGGTTGTAGGCTTGTTCATCATTCCCGCAAGTCCTATAAGCACACCTGTCAGCCTGTCTTGCAGATTTGAGGTATCCTCCTTCTTACCGCATACTCCCGCACGTCCCGTACAGGCAGTTCCTCCTACCGTTTGCTCACACTGGAAACAAAACATGTTCGACATAATAATCTCCATTCCGCCGCCCCGCATCGGCACAAATAATAGTAAAAATCTCTTATTACGGGGTAAAGTGATAAGAGATTATTTTGCACATCGCCGTCTCGTCCGAAGACGAGAAATTCGGCGGTGCATAATTTCCGCCGGAGGAAAACGTTTACGTTAGCCTCCTTAGTTTTTATTTGGAAATACAACAGTAAGCATCATTTTAAAGCTTTCCGCAGCATGTACCGAATGCGGTTTTTTAGCCGGCATTATCAGCACCTCTCCCGCATTTACCGTGTATTTTTCTCCGTCCACTATAAATTCGCCCGTACCCTCTAAAACGGTTACCATTGCGTCCCCGCTCGAGTCATGCTCGCCTATCTCCTCGCCTTTGTCAAAAGCAAACAAAGTAATGCTTACCGCCTTGTTTTGGGCAAGCGTTTTGCTTACAACCTGACCGGGCAAAACACTGACCTCCGCCGCAAGGTTTCTGACTTCTTCATGTGTGATGTTTTTAATAAATTTGTCTCCCATTAACTTTCCTCCTTATTCTATAATTCTCCCGTCTGTGGATATGACCACAATTTGCCACGGAATCATTTTACCGCTGTTTATGAGTGCTTGTTTAACGGCGTTTTCAATGCCGCCGCAACAAGGAACCTCCATCCGCACAACCTTGACGCTTTTAATATTATTGTGCTTTATAATCTCCGTCAGCTTGTCGGCATAATCCCCCTCGTCAAGCTTCGGGCAACCTATAATCGTTATATGATTTTTTATAAATTCACGGTGAAAATCCCCATATGAAAAAGCTGTGCAATCTGCCGCCACCAAAAGGTTTGCCCCGTCAAAATACGGTGCGTTTACGGGCACCAATTTTATCTGAACAGGCCATTGGGCAAGTTCACTTTCCGCAGCCTGTGTCACTTCTTCTTGTCTTGCGGGAACATTCCTTTTCATTGCCCTTGCCATAGAACCGGGACATCCCCCCATAGGAGCGGACTTTTTCATATTTTCCATCACCGCTTTCTTGTCAAATGGCGCCGCTTCCCTCTCCTCAAAGGAAATTGCGTCCGTGGGACATACGGGCAGACAGTTTCCAAGCCCGTCACAATAATCATCCCTCATAAGCCTTGCCTTGCCGTCAACCATTGCAATTGCACCCTCATTGCATGCCTGCACGCAAAGACTGCAGCCGATACATTTATCCTCGTCAATCTTAATAACTTTTCTAAGCATTTAAATTCCCCCTCTCTTTGATTGTATTATACTATATTGAAGAGGCACTGTATGTTGTAAATACAACAAAACGAGAATTTTCAAGGAAACTTTCCACTTTAAAAATTTATTCAATCGTCCCGCCGCCAACAACCACATCGTCACGATAAAAAACTACCGCCTGTCCCCTTGTAACCGCCCTCTGGGGCTTTTCAAAGCTGACGTGGATTTTATCATCCCCGATTTGCTCTATAACAGCCGCCTCCTCCTTTTGTCTGTACCTCGTTTTTGCGAAAACCCGCTCGGGCGAATTTATGCTGTCAAAGGCAATTAAATTAATGTCACTAGCTACAAGCTCCTTTGTAAACAAATAATCCTCACTGCCGACCGTGACTGTGTTTTCCTGAGGATTTTTACCGCACACATAAACGGGCTTTTCCACAGAAAGCCCCAGTCCCCGCCGCTGTCCCGTTGTATAATGAATAATACCTTTGTGTCTGCCAACCTCATGCCCCTCGGGGTTCACAAAGCTGCCGGGCTTGCTCTT
This sequence comes from uncultured Oscillospiraceae bacterium, assembly GCA_964577335.1. Lineage (GTDB taxonomy): Bacteria > Bacillota > Clostridia > UMGS1883 > UMGS1540 > CAZNYY01. The sequence goes on from CAZNYY010000153.1 coordinate 3,632, forward strand.
TATGCCGGTGTAGTTCTCAATAAAATCAGCATATTTACCCTCACGAACAAAGCATATATCCTGACTTTCGGGCTTGTCCGCATTTACAAACCCGTATTTCCCGGCAATTTCCCGAACCTCGGGCTTTGTAAGCTCCCCAAGAGGAAAAATTGTTTTTGAAAGTTGGTGCTGTGACATAAAATAAAGCACATAACTTTGGTCCTTATTCGTGTCAACAGCCTTTTTAAGGAGATACCTGTCCCCCTCCTTCGAAATCCTTGCATAATGCCCCGTCACAATATATTCAAAATCCAAAGCATGGGCACGCTTTAAAAGTTCGTTAAACTTTATAAATCTGTTACAGTCAATACAGGGGTTTGGTGTGCCCCCTTCAATATAGGTATTCACAAACTTGTCTATCACCAAATCCGAAAACCTGTCACCAAAATTAAAAACATAAAACGGCATGCCTAAAGAGTCTGCCACTCTCCTTGCGTCCATAACATCGTCAAGGGAGCAACAGGTTTTGCTTTTTTCAATTCCTATTTCGTCATTGTCGAAAAGCTTGAGTGTAATGCCGCACACCTCATAGCCCCTCTCTTTCATAATGCACGCCGCAACAGAGCTGTCCACTCCGCCGCTCATTGCAATCACAGCCTTCAATTTTATCACCCTGTCATAATAATATACTGTACTAATTGTACAAGATTTATATGGTTTTGTAAACACCATATTCACTCTGTAAAGTGCTAATTATTACATTACTATTGACATTTTTGTATTTAATAATATAATTATTATAGTTTAAGTGTATGGGGTGATGATTGCTTTGAAAAAGAATTCAAACGGAGTTTCACTGTTTACGGAAAACAGTTCTTTTTATAATATTTTGATTTCAGTTATTGAATCTCGTGACCTTGGGGATACAAGTCATTCCCTTCGAATTAGTTTGTATACCGAAATACTGTTAAAATGCCTCCTAAAATCAAAGAAGTATAATCTGACACAGCGTGATATTAAAGTATATGCCGATGCTGCAATTTTGCATGACATAGGTAAACTTATGATACCCGAGGCGGTTTTGCTGAAAAAGGGCAGATTTACCCCTAAGGAACATGAGATAATGAAACTTCACAGCATACGGGGTGCGCAGATAATAGAGAGTATGAGGGATAGTTTTAACGAGGACTGCTACCAAATTTGTTATGATATATGCAAATACCATCACGAAAGGTGGGATGGCAGCGGCTATCCTAAGCAGCTTCAGGGAGAGGAAATTCCTTTTGGTGCAAGGGTTGTGGCGATTGCGGATGTATATGACGCACTTACAAGTGCAAAGCCGTACAAACCCCGCCTTCCGCACAAAACAGCCGTCGAAATGATAACAAATGGGGATTGCGGTATGTTTGACCCTGCGATTTTAGAATGCTTTAAAACGGCTAAAAACGACTTTGAGAAGGTTTCGATAAAATACTTTGGTGAATTCTAAGTTTAATATTAAAAGCGTGTCGATTTTTTCGACACGCTTTTTTGCTATCTGTAAACAGGTTGATTATTCAAAAAATAGCCTTCAAAATCAATCATCCCGCTTTTATAAAGCCTTCCATAGCCTTCAAAAGTGTTTTCCGACCATTCTCCTTCATAATGCGGTCTGCCGTCCGAATACTCAACCCCGTATCCGTTTTTCAGGTTATCCCTCCAAAAACCGATATAACTGCCAAGTCCCCTCCTAAACACAAATTCACCGTATCCGTCCCTTGTGCCTGCCTTCCATTCGCCGGTATATTTGTCGCCGCTTTTCCACTCAAATATTCCAAACCCCGTCATTTGACCGGCTGACCACTGACCCGTATATTTATCATCATTGCTCCAAACAATCACTCCAAAGTCGTCAAATTGTCCGGCTGTCCACTCGCCAACATATGTATACTCGCCCCTCAGTTCAAGCCTTCCGTAGCCGTCAAACTGTTCATCCTTCCAATACCCCTCGTATTTGTCTTTATTTTTCCATGTCATAACTCCATAACCGTTTATAACATCATTCGTCCAACCACCCCTATATATGTCACCATTTGCATAATTCATAACCCCGTAGCCGTTTCGGTTGCCGTTTTCAACACCGCCGATGTATTTGCCCTTGTCAAAATGCAAAACAGCGTTTTCCGAAACCGAAACCTCCGCCTCGGCAGTAAAACCTTTATACTCCGCAATTATCACGGCACTCCCCTCGGATATCCCCACCACAACACCTTCCTCGTTTACCTGTGCTATCTGGGGGTCACGACTGTAATAAATTACCTCTTTTTTCGC
>CAZNYY010000154.1:0-5849 GCA_964577335.1 uncultured Oscillospiraceae bacterium
TGCATGATACGCACCTTGCAAAGCGTAATAAGTCGTATTATAAGCACTGCGGACAATATGCCCACAAAAACTCCGACGCCCGGAATACACGACGAGATGACCCCGCCCAAAAGTGCCAATGCAAGGGTAAAAATATTAACCTTTTTTTGCACAAGCATGTACATAAGAGATGCGAATAAAAGAAAAAAGCCTGACATATAAAGCGCATCGGGATAAAATGAATTAAGGTACGAGGTGTACCCTGTGTCACTAAAAATAAAGCCCGCAAGTGCCGCCGCAGACAGGGTCAGCCATTTCCTGCACGAGTCCGCCGCCAAAATACACATAACAAGCCCCCCGAAAAATATGGGCAGATAAACTGCCGCCATCCACCTTATATTAAAGGTAAAAGGCTTGTCATAGCGGTCACTGAGAGAACGTGCCAATCTAATTGGGGTAAAGCTGCTGTCATGTTCTTCCAGCTTTCCGTACTCGGCAATAAAGTCACCCTCCGGAGCATCCGGCATATTATAAAGACCGTTTTCAACCAAAACTCCATAGAAAACTCCGTCATCCGCTTTCCCAAAAAACGGTGACATAAAAAGCGAGTATACTATCAGCAGCAAAGCCACAGCCGCTATTATTAATTTGTATTTTGACAATGGACAAACCGCTCCTTTCGTGCAAAGCTTATTCTTCGTTCAAATTACGTGGCGCAGCAGGCGGGGGCGTATGCTGGGGGGTGGCCGCCGCCGTTTGCTCGGGTGATGGCGAATGGGGAACAGCACTCGGCATAGGTGTGGTTACCCCGCCTGAGGCCGGTTGGCCTAGCGGCGGGGTGGCGGGAACATGTTCGGGCGTGGGTTCAGGCCCTGTTCCCACATGCACAACTTCCATGCCTGCACTGTATGTGCTTTTTGAAATCATAGTTTTAACAGGCTCTTGCCCCGCTTTTTTCACAATTTTATAACTATCCACCACGGCACCGTTTGAGCCTTTTGTAACAACCTTCCTCTCACCCAGAGGCATGGTGGGGTCGGGAATTTCTTTAACAGTGGGCGAAATAATCTGCCTTGTTATATTTTCTATACTAACTTCAAGCGACGGGTCTGTTTTATATCCCCAAATCTCCGAATGCATTACACCGCTTTTTGCGGTGGTTACAATTTTAATCGGATAATCCGTACTATTTTTAAACCTAAAATCTATACTGCCGTATGCAACGGTGGCATCCTGCCCCAAGGGAACATAGCCCACGGTCAGTTGGTGGTTAACCCTTTGGGTTATGCCCAAATCGGCATACAGCACCGCACAGTAGAGTGTAGATGAAACCTGGCATATTCCGCCGCCCACACCATCGACCACCTCGCCGTTTACATATACCTTGGCAGTTGAAAAGCCCTCGTCATAAGTGCGCTCACCCACCACATCATTGTAAGAAAAAACATCCCCCGGAGCTAAAACAGTGCCGTTTATCCTGTTTGCCGAAAGGCTTACATTATTACTTCTTCCGGAGTTTGAAGCATCATACCTTGTAGTATATTGTCCCAATTTATGTGTAAATATTTTACCCTCAAGGTCGCTCGCCAAAACATCGGGCATAGTTAGTATAAGAGGTATCTCAAAGGTAACACCGTAACCCCTGTTTGCCCGTATAAGCCCTTCTGCAACTTTTTTATCAAAATCTCTTCCCGGTACATGGGGTGATATTGAAACCTTGTTTCGCACCACCTCATACTTAGCATTCTGCGGCGTTGAGAAAACCTGCTCATAAAGTTTGTCAACATCAATATTCTCAGGTTTTCTCTCTTTCTTTTCAAAAACCAGCGGACGTTCAAAATCATAATTTCGCACGGCGTCCAAAACCGTTTCGGCAATATAACTTTCTTCAGGCATCATCCCGGTCGTGCCGGTGGTCACAAGAAGCTTATCATCCAAAAACTCGTAACTGTATTCCTGAACCTTTTCGCCTATATCTTCAACTATTTCAAGTATTTTTCCTGTCAGCACAGTCTCGTCATAATTAATTTGAGCGCCAATATTTCGTCTGCCGAAAAGAGCCGCCAAAACATCCATGTTTTTTGAAAAGAAATTTCCCTCTCGCCCAACTTTCATAGCCTGCTCCGCAGTCATATCAAAGTGATATGAAATCGCAAGCTCGTCAATATTTATTGTTTTCGTCTGTGAGTCAAAAATAAGTTCCAATACGCCGCCGCCGTTTTGCTGATGATATTCTTCAAGGTGCTGTGCCGCCTCATCACGGCTTAACCCCGAGAGTGTCACCCCGAATGAACGCACACCTGTATGTATTTTATCCACCGAATAAACACGAATAGATAAAAACACGATTAATATCAAGATAAAAGAAAATGAAGCTAAAACGGCAACTTTAGCTTTTTTCAATGAACCAGCCGTCAAATTGAAGCACCCCTCATTCACAAGTTATAATATTATGTATTATTTCCTTCCCTATATTATAACAATAAAAACGAATACCGTAAACAACATTTCGAAAAATAATATAAACTTTATAGTTTTGTGTCATCTTTGTAATAATTTTGTGCAAAAGAATACTTGCGCCGCGGCAAATAAAGTGATATATTTAATAACCAAACAGAATTATAACTATATTACAAAAGCGGAGGAATAAAGTAGCATGAAAATAAGAACTATAGCGTATATAGGAATTTTAATTGTACTTGAAATAATAATGACAAGGTTTGTGCAAATACCCGTTCCTGTTTTACCTTTTCATACGGACAGGATAAGTCTGGGGTTTCTGCCGATAGCACTTGCGGGGGCGGCATTCGGACCGATTACGGGGGCGCTCACGGCGGCAGTGGCGGATGTCATAAGGGCGACAATTTTTCCGCAGGGGACAATTAACTTACTTTTTACGGTTACGGCAGCGCTCAGGGGTGGGGTGTACGGGCTTTTCTTTCGTGAGAAGGTGACGTTTCCAAGGGTTCTTACGGTATCGCTGCTAATATTTGTGTTTTTAAACCTGCTTTTAAATTCGTATTTTGTTCATATATCATACGGAACGCCGTTTCTACCGTTTTTATCAATGAAAGCTGTTACAAGCAGCATAAACTTGGTGGTACAGATTTTGGTTTTGGGCTTTGTATTGGAGCCGCTCAAAAAAAATATGTTGAGGGGTTAGGCGAGGAGGATATTTGCTATTATGCATGAAAATAAAAATGAAAAGGAAAGAGCAATACTTGCGGGTGTACACACGGGCGAGCGTGATATAATGGAAAACACCACGGATGAGTCGATGGAGGAGCTTGCCGAGCTTGCCGAAACCGCAGGGGCAGAAGTTTTGGGGATGGTTGTTCAAAACCGTGAAAAAGTTGACAGGGCAACTTATTTAGGTGAGGGCAAGCTTGAGGAAATTCGTGAAATGTGCGAAAATATGCAGGCGAATTTGGTTGTGTTTGACGACGAATTGACGGGTTCACAGCTTAAAAATATTGAGAAGGCGCTTGGAGTGCGGGTTTTGGACCGCAGTGCGCTTATACTTGATATTTTCGCAGGTCGTGCCAAAAGCGGAGAAGGCAAGCTTCAGGTAGAGCTTGCGCAGCTTCAGTACAGGCTGCCAAGGCTTGGCGGCGGATACGAGTCACTTTCAAGGCTTGGCGGCGGGATTGGAACAAGGGGACCGGGGGAAACCAAAATAGAAACCGACCGCAGATATATAAGGGACCGAATATCGGCACTGCGCCGTGAGGTGGACGAAATAGGACGCCGCAGAACCCTTATAAGGGACAGAAGGAAGAAAAACAATATCCCAACAGCTGCACTTGTGGGATATACAAATGCGGGAAAATCCACCCTTCTAAATGCGCTTACAGGGGCGGATGCTTTTGCGGAGGATATGCTTTTTGCAACGCTTGATCCCACCGCAAGAGGAATAAAAATGCCCGACGGCAGAGCCGCCATGCTGGTTGACACGGTAGGTTTTATACGAAAACTGCCCCACCATCTTGTGGAAGCATTTAAATCCACCTTGGAGGAAGCGGTGACGGCGGATGTGCTGCTTCATGTGATTGACGCTTCAAGCCGGGAATGCGAGAACCATATTTCGGTTGTGAATTCCCTTTTAAAACAGTTAGGTTGTGCCGACAAGCCCATTATACAAGTGTTTAATAAATGTGATTTGGCGGAGAGTGTACAGACGGGGGTGCGTGGCGACAAGGCGTATATAAGTGCTGCCACAGGCGAGGGGATTGCCCCCCTTACAGAAAAGCTTGACCTTGCCCTGCCCGGTAAAAGAAGGCGTGCAAAGCTTTTAATTCCATATTCAAAAGGCTCTGCAATGGGGGAAATAAGGGAAATGGGTCTTATTTTGTCAGAGGATTTCACGCATGAGGGTACAGTTTTGGAAATGATGGCAGACCCCGCACTTTTTGGGAAGTGGGGCGAATTTATTTGTGAGGACGAGAGATGAAGGATTATAAAACTGTTGCGAAGGAAGCCGATGCGGAGCTTATCGAGCGCCGTTCACGCTTTATTTCATATGTGGCACCCGTCCAAGAGGAGGATGCGGCAATAGATTTTATAAACAGTGTGCGGGCAAAGCACAGGGATGCTTCACACAATGTTTATGCATATGTGTGCAGGGAAAACAATACACAGCGTTACAGTGACGATGGTGAGCCGACGGGAACCGCCGGACTGCCCGTGCTTGAAGTTATAAAAAAAACGGGTATTACCGATGTGTGCGTGGTGGTTACCCGTTATTTCGGCGGTATTCATTTAGGTGCGGGGGGGCTTATCCGTACATATGGCAAGAGTGCCGCCTTGGGGGTTGAAATGGCCGGTATAAAAAACATGATTTACAGCGGAATATTTTCTGTTATCACCGATTACAGCCTGCATGGGAAACTGCAATTTGTAGTATCCGAAAATGGATACAAAACCATGGACAGTGAATACGGCGAGAATGTCCGTCTTGTAATCTGCGTGTCTGCCGACAGGGAGGAGGAGCTTGTAGACAAGCTTACCGATGCCTCCGGCGGGCGTGCCACAATAGAAAAGAAGGGGCAGGATTTTATAGAGCATTGACAGCCTTGCCCAAAAGTTCTCCGCCATGCTCCCCTGTGATTTCGACAGTCAGAATTTCGCCTGACACATCTCGGTCAAAATGCGCATAGGTTTTTATATAATTGGCTGTAAAGCCTTCAAATAAGCCTTTGTCATTCTTCTGCTCAAACAGCACTTCCATTTTTCGCCCGATAAATTTTGATGCAAATTCACGCCGCAGCGCATCTCCAAGCCCTGCCATTTCATGGGCACGGCGCTGCCGCTCGTCTTTTGGAACGCTGTTTGTAAAATTCGCCGCAGGGGTTCCCGCTCTTTCCGAATACGGGAAAACATGAATACCGCAAAGCTTTGAGTTTTTTACAAATTCATAGCTTTTTTTAAATTCTTCCTCTGTTTCAAAGGGAAAGCCCGTTATTATGTCTGTGGTAATGGAAACATCCGCAATGTTTGCCCTTAAAAGCTTCAAAGCATTGGAATAATCCTTTGCTTTGTAACGGCGGTTCATTTTCTTTAATATGGCATCTGAACCGCTTTGAAGGGAAATATGAAAATGCGGGCACAACTTTTCTATTTTTGAAATTTCATCTACAAAATCACTCGTAAAAACGGCAGGGTCAATGGAACTTAGTCGTATTCGGCGCACGCCCGAAATGTCGCTTACTTTTTTTATTACTTCCGTCAAACTATCCCCGCTGTCACGACCGTAGGAGGCTACGTGTATCCCCGTCAAAACAATTTCGGAAAAGCCGTTTTCTACAAGCCTTTCAACCTCCCGCACGGTACTCTCTGGTGTGCGGCTTCGTATCCTGCCCCGTGCATACGGT
>CAZNYY010000155.1:0-5846 GCA_964577335.1 uncultured Oscillospiraceae bacterium
ACAGCACATGACACCGCAGTGGCAGGGTTAAATAAAATTAAAATAAGAAAAACCGCTAAAAGCCCTAAATACTTTCTCATACCAAAATCTCCGTTTAAAGCGGGTTTGCCCGCAGATATAGTTTTGGGATTAATTATACTAAAAAAGAGGTCAAACAGTCCAAAGACTCGTATGACCTCTTAAAGTTTTAAGTATAATCCCCGCTATGCCGTAATTACGGTTGATTTTAACCTGCTGGGCAGGTGGGTGACCTCATGACTGCTCCTGGGTTTCCCGCAAGCCGCTCGAAAGCGGGGGGCATACACGCCACAGCTAAATTTGGTCTCCCTTACATTTTAGTGTTGGCTAAAATATACCCGCACCACGCACACCGCAGGGATGTATCTTTATTCTAGCATATAATTCAGACTAATTCAAGAGGTCAAGTAAACTTTAGCCTTGAAATTTTTAGCCAATATCAGTCTATAAACTCAAAATCATCCTGCATTCTTTCTTTAAACATTTCAAAAACGGCGTTTAACTCGTCCTCGTCCTCAATAGGCTCAAGCATATCCTCTTCATCGTTTTGCGGGACTATTCGCATAATCAAAACCGCTCCGTCCTCGTCCTCTGCCTCGTCTGCTGCCAAGCCTACTGCATACCTTAAATTATCCTTCTCTATTATGTCCAAAACCTCAAAGTTAAACTCGTTTCCATCCTCGTCAACCAATACAACTATATTATCTCTTTCCTCTTCCGACATTTTTCTACCTCCCATTCAAATTCTGCCTGCTGTCAAGATACCCTTGTAAAATAAGCACAGCCGCAATCTTATCCAGCAAACCCTTTCGTTTTTTACCGCTCACCATACCCTCCTGCAGGGTTTTGTGCGCCGCTGCGGTAGAGAGCCTCTCATCCCAATAAATCGGTTCAAGCCCCGTTCGCCGTGCAAGTTTCTCTGCAAAGAGTTTTGTAACCTCGGCACGTTCCCCAAAGGTACCGTTCATATTTTTAGGCATACCTATGACGATTTCATCAGCCTTTAGCTCGTCGATGTATTCAATCACCCTGCAAAGCTGGCGTTCTTTGTCCTTCTCGCTGATAACACCCACCGGCTGAGCGGTCCAACCCATAGCGTCGCTTACCGCAAGCCCTATTCTGCTGTCGCCGTAATCTATCCCCAAAATCCTCACCAGTAAACCTCCGGTACTTTTTAATCTCTCAACCACGCCACTATTATATACCCATTATATCCTCAGCGCAAGGCTTTTATTAAGTTTTCTCCTCAACCTCGGCGGAAAAAAGCGATAATATGACCCAAAACACAAAGCCAAGGCGGTATCCCATCCATGTTCCGCCGTATATTGCAAACCCTGCACCTCCCCCCGCGGCTGCCGCTACAAGGCTTCTTACAAAGGGCTTTCTTCCCCTGTCAGTTTTTGTTCTTGCATATAAGACGGCAATTAAGCCAAGCCATATACCCATGACAAGAACCCTCGGCAGTATGCCGCCCTCAGGCAAGACATTGTACTGGAACCGGGTTGCCTGTGTGAACACCCCCATCACCTCACCTGCGGCACTTCTGTTTATAAAGCTTAAAACTGCGGCGGCGATAGCCGATGCGGGCAGTAAATACCTTATATCCCTCAGCACAAGATATATGCCAAGCGCAAGAACACTCCCCGTAGCCGCCCCCTTTGAGAGGTTTTGAAAAAATGACAAGCATAAAACCCCAAAGCACAAAAAACAAATATTTCGCATTCTGCCCCTTGCCGATTTTGCGTACACAAAGGCAAAAGGGATTGATAAAACATAGAACTCACCAAATGCCCGTACATCGTTTTTAAGTCCCCCCGCAAAGGGCGATTCTCCAGTAAAAAATGCCGCCGCCGACATTGCCGCCGCCGATATAATATACAAATATCCCAGTGATTTGTAACTGTCCCTCGCTCCTTCCGCCGAGGCGGCATAATAAAGCACGGGGGTTACCGCAAAAAGCAAGCCCTCCGTCCGGGGCAGACCTGCCTTTCTGTTGAAAATATAAATCGCACCGGCAAAAATGTATATTAAAACATCCACTTCCCTTGGCGGCACGGCTCCGCCGTGAAAGATAAGGCGCAAAAAATATGAATAAACCGTGGCAAGAGTAATAAGGCAAAGGGGCTGGGGTTCTATAAACATACAAAGGGCGGTAACGGCGTAAAAGCCTGTTTTATGGTTTGCCAGTATAAACACGCATAGGAGGATATAAACCCCCCATTCCTGTGCATACAACCCCGCCAAAAATGCCGCCGCACATAAAGCCAATTCATGTACGGGTTTTTCTGCCGCATCCTGTTGCGGTATTCGCCAAATCGGTCTTTTTATAAAAAGCAATACCGAAGATAACGCCGCATAAAGAAACATTCCGTACCCTAAGAAGATTCCGCAGACAGCCGCCCCGTAAAACCGCACCTGTAATCTGCCGGGGTATTTGAATACACGCAAAAAGCTTCTGACTTTTGCGTGCTGTGCCCATTCCCCCAAAACGGAATTAAGCGCCAAAAAAACTTTTGACGGAATACTTAGTACAAGGTAGGACATACTCTCCCTGACAGCGCCCCTGTACAGAAAAAAAGCCGCTGTATTACTTAAAAGAAATATTTCTTTAAGTATTATGAGTACCCTTTTTGCACGGGTATATATATGATAAATAAAACTGCTTTTAAACATTTTCACTCTCCAATGCGGTATTTACCGTTAAACACATCTTTTCCTTGCGTTTCTAAATTATGCAAGGACACAGAACATATTTTTATAGATTAAAAGCATCGAATTACATGATTTTCTTTTTTCTACAAGTTATAATAACATCACAGAATACAACGAAATCAAAGATTTCTGTATTCAGGAGAACATTGAACCAAGATTTACACACGGCTTACGCCGTGGTGTGTACCCCTTGGGTACTTGTTTCGCTTCGCAAAACAAAAATTATGGTATAATAAGAAATTATAGCCTTGAGTTTACTCGGCAAAAACGGAGGGAGAAGAAAATGAAAACTGTAAAACACAATGTTGACCTTTGTGTAGTCGGCGGCGGAATTGCAGGGCTTTGCGCTGCGGTGGCAGCGGCAAGGCACGGGGCAAAGGTTGCCCTCATGCAGGACAGACCCGTTTTAGGCGGAAATGCGTCATCTGAAGTGCGGATGTGGGTGTGCGGTGCGGACGGCGATTATATGCGGGAAACAGGTATTGTGGAAGAACTTTTTTTGGAAAACTACTATCGTAACACAAATTTAAGTTTCAGCATATGGGACAGTGTTCTATATGAGAAAGCCAGGTTTGAGCCTAATATCACCTTGCTTTTGAATTGCACCTGTTTAGAGGCCAAAACCGAGGATGATACAATTAAGTCTGTAACAGGCTGGCAGCTTACAACCGAAACACGTCACAATGTGCAGGCGAAATATTTCGCGGACTGCTCGGGTGACTCGATACTTGCACCCCTGACGGGCGCTATGTATATGCAGGGGCGTGAAGGACGGGATGAGTTTGGCGAGTCGTTAGCGCCTGAGATTGGGGACAAAAAAACCATGGGTTCAAGCTGTCTTATACAGATAAGGGAGCACAGCGAACCACAGGAATTTATCCCTCCCGCATGGGCGCACAAATACCCCAGTGCTGACAGTTTACCGCCCCACAGACGGGTAGACATTGAAGGGCGCCAAAACTTTTGGTGGATTGAGGTGGGCGGTGAGGACGACACCATTCACGATGCGGAGAAGCACCGTGACGAACTTTTGAAGATAGCCTTCGGGATTTGGGACCATCTTAAAAACCACGGGGATTACAATACCGAAAATTGGTCACTTGACTGGGTTGGTTTTCTTCCTGCCAAAAGAGAGAGCCGCCGCCTTATAGGGGATTACATAATAACGCAAAACGATGTTGACAGCGCAGGAAAATTTGATGATGTTGTGGCATACGGGGGATGGACAATGGATGACCACCATCCCGCAGGTTTTTATTATGACGGACCGCCGAACACTTTTCATCCTGCACCCTCCCCATGGGGAATATGTTACCGAAGCCTGTATTCAAAAAATATTAAAAACCTTATGTTTGCGGGCAGAAATATCAGCGTTACCCATGCGGCTATGAGTTCATCCCGTGTTATGGCAACCTGCGGAATTATCGGACAGGCGGTGGGGACAGCCGCCGCAATAGCCGTAGGCGACAATGTTGATATACGAAATGTGGATATTAAAAAGCTTCAGCAGACCCTTATGTATGATGACTGCTACATTCCCTATGTAAAGCGTGAACTATCACCCCTTACCTTGGGTGCGAAAACAAATGCCGAGGTTCTTAGAAATGCAACCGACCGCGGGCTTTGCCCGGAGGAGACAAACAAGCTGGTTTGTGACAAGGGCGATGATATAATTTATGAATTTGACGCTTACCAAAAAATCAGTGAAATAAGGCTTGTTTTTGACAGTCACCTTTCACGGGAATATGATAATATGCCGGCGTCTTATCCCCTGTCACAGCCCTGGTATAAGGTGCCCAAAACCCTTGTGCGTGCTTACCGTATTACTTTGAAAACCGAGGGCGAGGATATTGTTATTGATGTTGAGAACAATTATCAAAGACTGAATTTACACAAAGTGTCTGCACTGGTTAATAAAATAATCCTCACCCCCTTGGAAACATGGGGCGAGGAAAAATGTGCAATTTTTGCAATGGATGTTAAATAGTATTATCGGGCTGCCAAATATATTGGTCTAGGTTCACCCTGCCGTTGGGCATAAAGCGGACGCCCTCACGCTCTAAAAGCGAGCGTTGAACCTGCTCCCCGCCGAATGCAAAGGCGGGGGCCACCCTGCCTTCACGGTTTACAACCCTGTGGCAGGGTATTTTTTCGGGGTCGGGGTTTTGGTGCAAGGCAAAGCCCACAACCCTTGCCCACCGAGGGTTTCCCGCAAGGCGGGCAACCTGCCCGTATGTAGCAACTTTGCCGCAAGGTATTTTTTTAACCACTTCATATATTGTTTCAAAAGAATTTGCCATACTAATTTCCATAGCCTTTCTGCTCACAAATAGCAATAAAAATATTTATATCCTTGACCATGGGCAGACAAGGCGTATAGTGGAAATTGTGCGCATGTGCGTTTCGACCGCAGTCGAAAATTTCGCACGCGCATTAAATCCGCCGGAGAAATAGTGTGATTTTTCACACTATTTCCATAGCCTTTCTGCCTATAATTACAGGCGCAAGAGGTTTTTATCCTTCAAAAGCATATACCGCTCTCTCCCCGCCGATATATTTGGGTCTTGTTTTTGCATATGTGACATTTGCTTTGCCTATTTTTCTTACGGAGAGTTTCATAGGCACCGCAACATGCTTTAAATGCATACCTATAAACGTCCCGCCTATATCAATTCCCGCATGGGCACGGACAAATTCCACCATAACGGGGTTTTTAAATTTTTTGTACGCCGCAACCCCCGCACTGCCCCCCGCCGTCACCGCCGGCACTACCGCCACTTGTTCAAGAGCATATTTTTCCGCCGCTTCCCTTTCAATTACCACCGCACGGTTTAAATGTTCGCAACACCCTACCGCAAGATAAATGCCACTCTTGTCAAGTGCCTTTGTTGCGCCTTCAATAACATCCTCACCCGCATTGTAATACGAAGCCTTCCCTATGTCACGGCCCATTATTTCACTGGTGCTGCACCCAAGCACAACTATATTCCCCGCCGTCAAATCGGCATTTCCCAAAAGCTCGGAAAAAGCTTTATAAGTATCATTCATTATTTCTGACATATTAAGTTCCATAGCCTTTCTGCCCACAAAATAAAAACAACAAATTCACTTGACCT
>CAZNYY010000156.1:0-5827 GCA_964577335.1 uncultured Oscillospiraceae bacterium
GGGGTGTTTATTTATCAAAAGTATCAAAATAGTAACGTTAGGCAACCGATGTTATTGTTTGCAGGTGAAAATGTATCTGTAATTCATAACCGTTATATCATCAAAAAACATCATCCTTTGGGTAGTAATAAATTGACTATTCTGCTCCCGCCAGCATCAGGGGGGAATGTTAAATACCCCTCACGCTTATTTTAAGCCTCTCTGTGGCATTTATATGGCTTTCCGCATTCTACCTGCCCAAAATAATTATCGTGCCTTAAATCGCCTTAAAATGGCTCGTTTGCCCTTTGCGCTCTCTTTAATTGCATAGATAATTGAAGCACCTTCACCGATACCACCATAGCATCATCAGAATAACAACGGCATCAGGATAACTGAAACATATCAGTCGGGAATCAATCAACTTGTTATCGGTCGGTGAACGACGAACGAACGAAAAACCTATCCATGTTTCAGGGGGAATGTCAGTTATTCCATTTAGCACCATTGTTCTCGAAGGTGCGTTAAACATCTTTATATTAACGTGTTACGTGCGTTGTGTCGTGCACGATATATATTTTATCTATATGTATCATCTATTTTTTCTATATCTATGTCATCTCTTGGGGCTCTGTGGACTGAAAGCGTCTCGGTTGCTACAAAAAGAAAGAGAGTAAGCATCATGCTCACCCTCTCTCACCAACCAAAAACCAAACCTATTTATCAGGTATCATCCCCGAAAACTTCAACTTTTCGACGAAAGCGGAAAAGTCGGGCTTTTGTTTCTTTTCTGCTTCGGGGTAGGTGGCGTCAACCCTCTGTTTCAGTTCATTAACGGTGTTAATCAATTCTTTAGCCCATTCAGGGGCATCGTTTTTGTTCTCCATATCAGTTCTTTTTAAAAGTGTTTATAAATATATTTTGAAATTGTTCGGGTGTTGAAAACTTGTCTTTAAATTCCTTAACCGACAAATTAGGGGGTGTCATGTAAACGCCTCGCATCCCCATCGAAATGGAGGCCGGGTTAAAAGTACAGTCAGGTAGTCCGTTCTTTTCTTCATATGCTTTAAGGTCGTTAATCGCCTGTACCACCTTGTTCACTTGCTCCCAATATTCTTGCATCTTTGTTGCATTTACCTTTGTCGTTGCTTCTTTTCTTGCCAATTCATCCACCTTTTCCATGTCAACGGCAACAGAATCATCCACCGCCACCATCGGAAGCCGTTCAATTCTCATCCTGCGAATAGCATTCACATCGGGGGCAAGCCTGTTATAAAACTCGTTCAGTTCATCAGCGTTGCGCTGTATCTCGGCAACAGTAAGGAACTTTCCCCTCTGCCTTTCTTTTCCTTGTTCCTCAACCCATTCCCGAAAAGCCCCTTCGTTGTGGGTTATCCCATCAATGAACCCCCAGTCGGTCGGCAATCCCTCGGCACTAATCGACGCCAGCAAGTCGGGCAATTGCTCCGCCATCTGCTCATACTTTTTCTTTGTGTCATTGTAGGTTTTTTCGTTAAAAATCTCGCTCTTAAATAGTTTTTCTTTCTTTTTCATCATTCATTGGTTTTTGGTTTTGTTGTGGCGCATTGTCATCGGGTGCACCGCTCTCCCATTGTTTTATTATCTCGCCTGTTCGCTCCAGCTCGCATAACAGCGAATGAAACTTCCAGTCGGTGAAGTCATCATCCCACAAGTCATCGTCTTTCTCCATCCCTCCACGATTTAGGTTTCAACTTAATCTGCCCATTGGTACGGTTCCATATCATCACCCACTCGTCGTTTTCAAATATCGTGTTGTATTTGCCAACGTCGGTTCTTCGCATCCCGAATTGTTGTATAAGTATGTCTTTCATTTTTCCCTCCCTTCGTGTGCGTACGGGCAATCCATACACTTATATTGCCAACATAGGGCAACTAACGTTGCTCTCTCTACCCTGTTGAAAAAAGAAAGAGAGAATGTATCGTTGATTGTCAAAGCAACTAATGTCATTGATATATTATAAAATACCTTATTGAGTATATTAGTAAGTATATTATTTAAGCTGCTGTTATTCTGTCGTTGTATCTCTGCTCTGTTTTTCATTGCAAAATGTTTAAATCGTCATTTTTCAGTTTCTGAACCCTGTCTTTAATTTCTTGTCGCATCAGTTTATTTCTATGTTTGGCATCGTTGGCTTTTATCCTTTCTGCAACTTTTTGAACAAACATATCCCTCGAAATTTCAAGGTCTGCGTGAAAGCCTGCGCCAACGTATAAGCCCCGAAGTCCTTCATTGGTTGAATAGACGTGAATCCCCCACGTGTCACCGCTTACCTCTGCCAATAACTTGTCAATCCAATATCGTTTGCTGTATTTCTCGAATAAAGCGGGTGGGTTTTCCCGAAGTTCTTCCATGTTCCTGAACCCGAATGCCCTTGCCAATATCATCTCCTTTGTTGTCCGGCAAAACTTCTTTTTACCCAAAATAGAATGGATTGCCAGGTAAATAGCAAAGGTCATTATCTCGAGTTCCGTCTTTTCTTCGGCATAGAACTCTTTGAGTTTTTTCTGCGGAATCATCACCATCGGACTGTTGGCGGGTATCTGCTTTTCCATTGCCCAATCAAATATTTCTTTGAAATCATCCTTCATCTCATAGAACTGGTAGGCATCCCTTGCCTTGCCAAAGTTGATAACCATATCCTTAAACTCTTTGTCGTCCTCGAATATCCGTTCGAGTTGGTGAATCTCGCTATCAACATTCAGCTTCCTACCCTTCCCCGCCCGGAATCCCTTGTGGTCATCGTCAGCATGAAACATGCCCTCATCAATGTATTGTTCCATCTTTTCGGCCAGCTCCATCGTCAGGGAATCAAACTCATTGTAGTAAGAGTAAATAAACTGCTCAACGAATGTCCTTTCTTCTTTGCTTGTCACCTTCTTTGTTTCAGTTAGTGAGTAAACGCCATAGTAAGCGCAATTCAGTAATGTTTCTTTCGTGTCGTCAGCCAATCCCCGAAGCATTGAAATCGGCACTCTGAAATATTTGTATCGGTCTTTCTTTTCCATTGAATCCTGTATTAATCCTGTTATTCCTATTGCTCACCGCCCGAAGGGTTCTGCATTAGCCATTGTTCGAGTTCTTCTCTGCGGAAATAAACCAGCTTCCCGTTAGGTCGGTAATGCTTTATCTTATCCGCCTGTATCAGCTTATACAAGGTGTGTTTACTCATCCCCGTAAACATCACCGCTTCACGCATCGTGAGCATCGGTTTTTGAAACCCCGCCCGTTCTTCCATTCTGTTAAACATCTCTTTGTCAGTCATTTTATTGCTTTTGTTTACGTTATAATTTAAGTATTATAAACGTTTATTAACTATTGCAATGTACCACAAAGAATTGGAATATACAAGGGTTTTCGCCCGCCTAATCACCGCTAAACAAGTCATTCGGTGCCACCTATTGTTATATGTCTGTTAATTAGTGTGTTAATGTAGGTGCGGGGCATCGGTCATTGGGTGCGACCTCGGCTCATAGTGTAGAATATTTCCCCATTGAGTAAAAAACCGCTTCAATTATTTTGCCAACAAAAGAAAATAACAGAATAAATATTTTTGAAAAATCAGGGGAAAATTTGTGTTTTTGTGGAAGCAAGCGGGTGCTCGGGGCACTCTGTTGCTTTTGGCCGGAAAGGTTATTGGCTCACTCTGTTGGCGTGGCAATAGTTAATGGCTTGTTGCTCAATTTCGTCCGCCGTTTTTACGGGGTTGCGTAGCATCCACCGCTCAAGCTCCGAGCGATTAAAATAAATCAGCTTCCCGCTGGGTTTATAGTAAGGTATCTTACCGCCTGCCGTCAATTTGTACAGATAGCTTTTTGCCAACCCCGTGAACATAACAGCTTCGTCAAATGTCAGCACGTTTTTTTGCAACATCACCCCCCTTTCAATCCTCTCCAGTCGCTCCATCAGTTCATCCATAAATCAAAAATTAAATTAATACTTGTATTATCTACCTCTCTATCAGGTAATAATAATACGAATATACGCAAAAAAGTCGAGAAAAGGAAGCGTTTATCTGGCAAGTTATCAACCATCGCGGGAAGGAATATTCTCGAAAAATCAGGAAAAAATTTATGAGGAATGGAAGGTGTCGTTGCACCCCCACCCATCAAGGGGGTGCACCCCTAAATGTAATCAGGAAGGGAATTTATTGCTTTCTTTTTTAGGTCATCCACCACCCGTGTATATTTTTCCGTATGCTTCAGGCTTGTATGCCCCAATGTTGCGGAGACGGTTTTAATATCGGGTTTGTCTTCTCCCCTTAATGTCAACAGGTTAACGGCGAAACTGTGGCGTGCACAATGCCACGTTATATGTTTGCTAATCCCGGCACGCTTAACCAATGCTTTTAACGTCTTATTACATGCTGTGTGGCTTGGTAGATAAAAAACATTCTCCTCTGGGCTTCTCTGCTCCCCGATAAGTTTCAGGGCTGTTCTGTTCAGGTCAATGGTTACGGGCTTGCCAGTCTTTTGCTGGTCGATGGTCATCCGCTCCGCCCCGAAGTCAATATCCCTATATTTTAACTCGTTAACGTCGCAAAAACGCAATCCCGTAACGCAGGAAAAAAGAAAAGCTCGTTTTACTTCATCGCTTTGGCACTCGGTGCGTGCTATCTGTGCTATTTCATCATTAGTTAGTATGTCCTTTCTTAACCCCTCGTCTCTTTCGCAACTTATCCCCTCCGTTGGCATACTGTTTATCAGCCCTTCGGCAACAGCACGCCTTAAAACCTTTTTAAACCTCTGGTAATACCCGTGTGCGCCCTCTCCCGTGCTCCTGCTTTCCAAATACTGTACGAAATCAGTCATCATCAGGCTTGTTAGCTGGTCAGTTCTTAATGTCTTTTGGTTTAGCTTCGGGCGCTCTTCGGTCAGAAAATCCTTAAATCTTTTTATCGCACCCTGCACCATCCGAATATCTTTCTTTTGATAATTAGAAATATAGTTATCAGCAAAAGTAAAAAAGGAAACCTTCTTCTTTGCGGGTGAAACCATGCCGTGTTGTGAGTGATTCAGTTCGCTCTCCCGCTCCGTTCTAATCTTTTCAGCCAGTTCCCGTGTCTCCTTGTTTGTCTGCCGTTCCAACGGTGTGCGGGCTTTTACAATGTACAACTTCAAAAACTCATAGGTGTGTGCCCCATCTTTATAAGTGTCTAAAAACAGGCTTATATTGCCGTTAGCAAGCTCCCGCTCTCTTAATACTACATTGTTCTTTTTTAAACCTCTTCTTTTTTTCATATCGCTGGGTATTAATGTTTCCTGCAAAGATAATGAATGTTGGGTACATAACCAACGAAAAGTATCAAAATAGTATCGTTAATTAAATTATCATTATCCAATAAAGAGAAAATATACCTTAATGTTAAATCGCTATATCGCTGTTTTTCTGTTATGTTAGTTTCCCTTGTTAACCTTTTTTTAGACAGGTTATGTACCGGCTCTGGGTACTATTTTAAAACGCTAAATTATTTTCAATAAATAATTTAGCGTTTTTATTTCACTCTCCATGTCCGCACGTGTCCGCATTTTTATAATAGAGTTTATATTTAATAGTAATGAATGGGTACACCGTTTGTCGGAGATACTTCTCAAATCTCTAAAGACCCTTGAGGAGTTACGGGACAGGAACCATTTGCGGGTCAAGTGCCTTGCCGGGCAATGCCGGGATATATTGTTCGACGGGACGAAACGACCTCCTGACATAACTTATTCTATTTCCTAAAAGTCTCAAATAAAAGTTGCATGTGTCATATAAAGTATTTATCTTTAAGGTGTTAAATAAAAAATAACACTCACCCGACACATG
>CAZNYY010000157.1:0-5811 GCA_964577335.1 uncultured Oscillospiraceae bacterium
AACCCCTGGACCGCTTCCCCCCACATTTAAAACTTTTCCCCCTACCCCTACTCCGTAAAAAGCCCCCGCCATAAACGGGTTATCCTCAACGGCGTTGGCAAAAACAACAAGCTTTGCACAGGCAAACCCGTCAGCATCCTTTGACATTTCGGCCGCCTCTTTTATAATTTTACCCATATCCGCCACGGCGTTCATATTAATTCCCGAGCGGGTGGTGGCTACATTTACGCTTGAACAAACCCGTGATGTTGTCGAAAGCGCTTCGGGCAGGGTTTTCAAAAAGGCCTCGTCTCCCCTTGTGTAACCCTTATGTACCAAGGCGGAATAACCGCCTATAAAATTTACCCCCGTAACATCCGCCGCACGGTCCATTGCACGGGCAAATTCCAAGTACCCGCCAGAGCTTTGGGCAACCACTGAAATTGGGGTGACGGATATTCTTTTATTTATAATAGGTATCCCGAACTCTTTTTCTATATTCTCGCCTGTACTAACCAAATCCTCTGCGGTTTTTGCAATTTTATCGTATACCTTTTGTGCTGATACCTTGGCATCCGCCCCCATGCAGTCCAAAAGGGAAATGCCCATTGTAATAGTTCTTATATCAAGGTTTTCCTCTTTTATCATGTTAATTGTTTCCATAATCTCAAAAGAATTAATCATCGTTAGCCTCCCCGCTTAAAATTCCGTTATTTTTTATATTGAAGCTTTTGCCCTTGATTAGGACATTTTTTTAAAATCAAAGCCCCCGCTAAAGCGGATAATGCAGCTGCGCCCGTGGTGGCAGCAACACCCCATCCCGTGCCGAGCATTTCAATAAAGGGCGGCAGCAGAGTAAACAATCCGAACGCCCAGAAAATAGCCGCAGAGATATATCTGAAAAACCTGTCGGGAACACTTTTGCACAAAAATATGCCGACCACTATTGCTATGAGGTTTGCAAGAATTAAACCGCTTGCGGCACCGCAAAATATAGGCACGGCACCGGAGGTGTCGGTGGCGGCGATAGAGGCTGTTGCAATTTGAGTTTTATCCCCAAGTTCTGCAACAAAAAACGCAGTGGACACGGACAATATGGGAAACCTGCCTGCACCCGTTTTCCCCGCTTGCTCCCCTTCCGTATCCCTCAGCGAGCTGATACCAAAAAACAAAAACAAAAGCCCTGCCGCTATCTTTACATATGTCATATGAGTTACAAAGGCCACTCCCACAAAGCTTCCCAGCATTACGGCAAGTAAGCTGTTTAGGGATATGGCAAAAAATATTCCCGCCAAAACATCTCTTAATTTATATTTTGAGGAAAGCCCCACAACCAAAAGCTGAGTTTTATCTCCCAGTTCTGCCACTCCAACAATCAAAAGGGCATTTAAGAAGGACAGAAGTGAATTCATTATTCATTTCTCCTTTAAAATTACTATTTTTTAATAATATCACTTATGCAGTAGAAAGTAAAGGGAAATCTGTTTACAAAAACAGGAAAATAATCGCTAAAAATCTGCTTTTCCTTTGACAATTTTTTATTATAATGATATACTATGAAAAAGTGTCGTTTGAACACATAACCCGCAAAAAACTAACTGCATGTGCGGTACGGGCAATAAAAGATTGTTTGCACCGTGGCGGAAATGGAGACGAATATGAAAGACGAACTTGATATAACTCGTAATATACGGCTTATCGAATGGCTTAAAGCTGAAATTGTGGGCAGTTCGGCAGAGTTGTACAGGAGGATGGCGATGAACGCTGAAAGCCGCCAAATGGCGGAGGCGGTTGCGGATATCATTCTTAAATCCTATCTTTTGGCAGACAAGCTTGGTATCGGGTACAGTGCGGTTGATATGAAAATTCAGGAACTGTTGAAGAGGAACGAGGATGGCGGCCGTATGGAGGACTTAAACTCTCTTTATCGTTATTTAAGTGCGTCCCGTGCAAAAAACAAATGATGCATACAGCGAGGAGCAGGTTTAGATGAATAAGGATGCAATTAAATACGGGGTTATTTTGTCCGCAGCACTTTTTTTGTTTTGGGTTGGGGTTCCGGTGGCGGCTATGGCAAGTACAGTTATAATTACATATTATTATATAATGCATGGACCAAAGTTCTTTGTCGGAGGCGCTTTTGCGTTGTTTTTGTGTATGCTTTTTGTCTCAGGCTTTGATGTGGCGGCGGCGCTTTTGGTCTGTCTTTACCTCTTGCCGTTACCGCTTGCCATGGGGTATGGGTTTAGGCGGCAGCGTTCTTTTCGTATAATTATGATTACCTCATCTGCGGCGAGTGCTTTGCCCGGCGCTTTGATTTTGCTTTTAAATTCCCGCCGTACGGGACAGAGTGTGGGAGGGCTTTTGTTTTCCGACTCATATGAAGCTGTAAAAAATGCGTTCTCAGGCATGGACGGAGGAGGAAGACAATATCTCGAAATGATGGAATATCATATGGATATTGTGATAGAGGGTATAAACGGCATAATGCCGTCTGTTTTGGTTTTGAGTTCCCTTTTTACCGCATATATTATCTTCGGAATAGTGAGATGGCTTTTGGGGCGTGCGGGCAGGTTTTACAGTCAAATGCCTTATTTTTATCAGCTTAGGCTGAGACGGAGCATAACAAGCATATTCCTTGTTATTTTTATGGTTTCCTCTCTTTTTGGCATATCTCCGGTGACATTAAATGTTATAATTGTTATTACAGCGATTTTAATGGTTTGCGGACTTTCTGTTTTGGACTATTATCTTAAGTTTTATAATATACCCGGCCCCGTAAGGGCAATAATTTATGTCATAATTTTTGGGGTGATGCCGTTCTTAGGCGGGTTGGCACTTTTTCCGGTTATGATTTTGTTTGCCGTTGGCACTGCGGACAGTTATATGGAGCTTCGGCGGCATACACAGGTGTTTTAGAATGAATTAACGGAAGGCTGTTCTAATGGATAAAAAACGCTATGATATACCTTCGCTTAATGTTGATTGGTATTATGGACTGATTATAGGGATTGGCATTGTGGCTGCTTTGTACAACGGGCTTTGGTGGGCGGCGGCAGTGCAAGGGGTTGCGCTTGTGACCGTTATTGTATGGAGAACGGTTTTGCACAGCGTTGGTCTTAGGCGAATGCGGGATTATTTTGACAGAGTTTCCCAGAAGCTTGGTGGGGCGGCTACAGAATCCATGGCGGGTTTCCCCTTCCCCGTGGCAATTTTAAATTCAAGCGGCAAAATAACTTGGTACAACAAAGAACTGGACAATGTTTTTGAAGGTGAGTTGCTGTTTCAAAAGGATATCCGTTCCATAGTTGAGAATTTTGATGTTGAAAAGGTTATGGCAACGGGAAAAAGTGTGCGAAGACGTACCCGGATAGGTGACAGAAGTTTTGAGGTGTGGGCACACAGGGTGCAGTCATCCCGAGACACGGACGGGGAATTGGCTTTTGCATATTTTATTGATATCAGCAATTATGCGGAGCTTTTGGAAAGGTATGAGGATGAAAAATGCGTGTCGGTAATGATTACGGTTGACAGTTATGAAGAGGTTATAAAAAGCGCCGACGAAGAAAACCGTGCAAGACTGATTGCGAAAGTTGAGAGAACACTGCTGCATTTTACATTGGAGTTGTCGGGCATACTCAAGAAACTTGAGAAGGATAATTATTACCTGATTATAAAGCAGGGGGCACTCAGAACCCTTATTTCCAAGAAGTTTGACATACTTGAAAAGATACGGGAAATACCTGTTCCCACAAATATTCCTCTCACATTAAGCATCGGAATAGGTGCAGGGGGGGACACCCTGACGGAGAATGATGCGTTTGCCCGTGCGGCAACCGACATGGCACTGGGGCGCGGCGGGGATCAGGCAGTTGTAAAGGACGGTAAAAGCTTTAAATATTTCGGCGGAAAAACCCGTGAGGTGGAAAAGCGCACAAAGGTTAAGGCAAGAGTGGTTTCATACGCCCTTCGTGAGCTTATGTCCCAGTCGGACCAGGTTATTGTTATGGGGCACAAAAATGCCGATATTGATTGTGTGGGTGCGGGGGTTGGGCTTTTAAGCGTTATGCGGGGCAAGGGATTGCGCTCGTTTATGGTTTTAAACGAGTATGACAAAACAGTTGGAAAGGTTATTGAAAAACTGCAAAAAAATGAAAAGTATGCAGGTGCTTTTATAAAATCTGATTATGCAAGGGAAATAATCACACCCAAAACACTGCTTATTATAGTGGATACACATAAAATCTCGTATGTGGACGACGAGGTGCTTCTTTCGAAAACGGAGCAGATTGCAATAATAGACCACCACAGGCGCTCAGCAGATTTTATTGAAAATTCTGTGCTTTTGTATCACGAGCCGTATGCGTCCTCCGCAGGAGAAATGGTGACGGAAATGTTGCAATACATGGACGATAGGCTTGTATTGTCGTCCATTGAGGCGGAGGCATTATATGCGGGGATATACATGGACACAAAGGGATTTACTATGAAAACAGGGGTTAGAACCCTTGAAGCTGCGGCATATCTGCGCCGTGCAGGGGTTGACCCCATATCGGTAAAACAACTGTTTGCCACCGATTTTGATATGCATATGAAAAGAACGGGCATTGTATCGGCAGCCCAGATTTATAGGGATGGGATTGCAATATCCGCATCCGAAGAAAGGGTAACACAGGACCTTATTGCCCGTGCATCCGACGAATTGATGGAAATCGCCTCGATTGATGCCTCCTTTGTTTTGGCGGCGGGGGCGGACGGTTGCCTGATAAGCGGTCGCTCAAACGGGCGCATAAATGTGCAGGTGATTTTGGAGGAATTGGGCGGCGGGGGACATATGACAGTGGCAGGGGCGCAGATTAAGAATGTAACTGTACCCGAAGCAAAGGAAATGCTGCTTAGGACCATTGATAAATATTTTGAGGAATAGTAATTGTCTTAATAAAAAGGGCTTATCCCGCTATCTGTGCATGGCGGGATGTAGATTTAAATATTTGCCGATGCACAGCGGCGGAGAAGGAGAAAGCCATGAAAGTTATATTAACTGCGGATGTTAAAGGACAGGGAAAGAAGGGGCAGACGGTTGAGGTGAGTGACGGATATGCCCGTAATTTTCTTTTGCCCAGGGGCCTTGCGACAGAGGTTACAAAAGCTGCGCTAAACGACCTGAAAGGGAAGGAGCTTAGTGCAAAATTTCATAAGAAGCAGGAGCTTGATGCGGCAAAGGAAACGGCAAAAAAGCTTGACGGCAAGACCGTGAAAATTCAGGCAAAAGCGGGTGACAACGGCAAACTCTTCGGTTCGATTACGGGGCAGTCGGTGGCGGAGGCAATTAAAATGCAGCTGCATGTTGTAATTGACAAAAGAAAAATTGCGGTGGGTGACGGTATTAAAACTATCGGTGAAACTGATGTGGACGTAAAGGTATACCCTGAAATAAGTGCAAGGATTAAGGTTTTGGTAGAACAGGAAGGTTGATTTTTGATGGAAGTTCCCATGGGGAGAACTATGCCGTACAGTGCCGAGGCGGAGCAGGCGGTGCTTGGCAGCATGATTGTAAGCGCATCTGCGCTTACAAGGTCCGTTGAACAGCTTCGGGCGGAGGATTTTTATCTTGAACAGCACAGGGCCATATATGAGGCTCTGTTATTTCTCTTTACGGAGAACACGCCGATAGACCTTATAACACTTTCCAGCGCCCTCAAGGACAAGCTTGAAACGGCGGGAGGGGTTTCGTACCTTGCCCACATTGCAAATAATGTCAGCACTACGGAAAACATAAAATATTACCTTGATATTGTATATGATTAAGAATATAATTATAATTAAACAAAT
>CAZNYY010000158.1:0-5796 GCA_964577335.1 uncultured Oscillospiraceae bacterium
AGGACATATAAAAATGCCCGTGGGCTTTGTGAAAAAACGTGTGTGAGTTTTATGGAAATAGATATAAAAAAGGCTGTAACACAGCATTTTGACGATATAGGGCACAACCCCGAAACACATGACACAACCTATGAAAACGCGCAGGCGAGGGAGCGGACACAGGTTCTTATGGATTTGGCGAACAAAACCGGCGGGCTTGTGGTGGGAACGGGGGATATGTCGGAGCTGGCACTTGGCTGGGCGACCTATGGGGGCGACCAAATATCTATGTACGGTGTAAATTCATCCGTACCAAAAACCCTTATAGGGCATCTTATAGGGTACGAGGCAAAGGGGGCGGAGAAAGGTTTGGATGAAGTTCTTCGGGATATTTTAAAAACACCTGTAAGCCCCGAGCTTCTGCCCGCCAAAAACGGCGAAATATCCCAATACACCGAGGATTTTGTGGGTCCCTATCGTCTGCACGACTTCTTTTTATATTATATGCTTCGCTTTGGTATGCCGCCGTCTAAAATTTACAGGATTGCAAAAGCGGCGTTTGAAGGTGAGTTTAGCGATGCGCTTATATTAAAATGGATGAAGGTTTTTTACAGTAGGTTTTTCACACAGCAATTTAAGCGCTCCTGTATGCCTGACGGACCTAAAATAGGCATGGTTGGTCTGTCACCGAGGGGTGGCTTGCGTATGCCATCGGATGCTTCGGCACGGCTTTGGCTGGATGAAATTGAAAAACTTTAAGAAAAGGGCTGTATTAAAATGTGCCGAACACGCAAAAGGGCTCGCTGACCCCATACACCTATGTTTTGCTCTATGAACAAACCTTACCTCTCGACGTACCTTTGTACGCCTTCGGGGGCGGTTTGTCCATTCGTTATCATTTTCCTTACGCCCTAAAAGGGGTCTATACCACAATGAAAAATTGTGGTATAGACCCCTTTAAATATCAGCCAAGCCTTTTTAGTTCATCCTTTATCCTGTCAAAGCTTTCACTGCTTATAACATGCTCCATCTTACAAGCGTCCTCCGCCGCCGTTTCCTCATCTACCCCGATTTTTACAAGGTATTCCGTGAGCAGGCGGTGTCGCTCATAAATTTTTTCGGCAATATCAAGGCCGCTTTCGGTGAGTGTTATCGCACCCCCCGGTTCCATTAAAATATAACCGTTTTTTTTCAAAAGCCCCATAGCACGGCTGATGCTGGGTTTAGTAAAACCCATTTCCTCAGCAATGTCAACAGAGCGCACGGTTTTGTTGCGTTTTGATAAAATAAGTATTGTTTCAAGGTAATTTTCGCCCGAAGTTTTAATTTTCATAATAATCTCCATTCCGCTTATGGCTATTTTAAATATAGTTTCTGTCAAAGGTAACAACAGCAAAGCAATTTTCCTGTTTATCGGCAATCCGAAGGTCAATTTCCTCCTGAAGTTCGGCATTTGTTTTCTCTATTTGCGGGGGAACCTCTAAATCAAAAATCAGATTCGTGTGCGTTTCTCCGCATACAATTCGAAAATCATGTATCGAAAGCCTTCGGTCAACCTCCAAAATCAAGTCATGGATCATGGATTTAAGGTCGTTTGTCATTTTATCTTCGGTGGCAATCGGGTCAATGTGTATTGTTATGGGAATTCCCATATCCCTGTGAATTTCTCTTTCAATCAAATCCACAATATCATGAATTTTCAAAAGGTTTGCACTTGCCAAAACCTCCGCATGGGCAGAGGCAATAAACTTATCCGGGCCGTAATTATGAACAATAAGGTCATGAATACCGATTATTTCGTCACGGCTCATAATTCTTTTTTCTATTTCCGAAACCAACCCCGGGTCGGGATGCTGTCCTAAAAGAGGACCAAGAGTATCTCTTGCAATACTTATTCCTGAATAAATAACGTACAGCGCCACCAAAACACCCACATATCCGTCAATTTGAATTTGAAATAGCATGGATACAAGTGCGGATAATATTACAGCTCCTGTTGCAAGCACATCATTTAAACTGTCGGCGCCCGCAGCCTGCATTGCCTGTGAGCCTATTTTAATGCCCACTCGCCTGTTAAACGAAAAAAGCCAAAGCTTAATAGGAATTGTTAAAACCAGTATTATTATTGTGCCAAAATTATAAACGACGGGGGCGGCGCTCACAATCCTCCCAAATGAGGTTTTAACAAGCTCTCCACCCATAATTATAATTATAAACGACACTACCAAAGCCGATATATATTCAAACCTTCCATGCCCGAAGGGATGCTGCTCGTCCGAAGGTTTATCCGCCAATTTAAAGCCGATGATGGTTACAACCGACGAGCCCGTGTCTGAAAGATTATTAAAAGCGTCCGCCACGGCAGCCGCACTGTTTGACAAAATGCCTACAACCAGCTTTGCCGCAAAAAGTAATAAATTTAATATAATACCTACAGTGCCGGCAAAAACACCAAGCCTCTTACGGGTGTGCTTTTTAAACCCTTTACCAAACCAAAATACTCTCATATTTATCCACTCCATATCATTATGTTACCATATTATATACAAACAGGCAAGCACGAATGATAAAATACTTAAAATTATTGAAATATAGGTATTGACAAAGCCGGAAAAAACGATTATAATGTTAACTGCACTTTGCGTGTGGTTCATTGTTTGGCTTTTTGTCGGGCAATGAATTTTTGTGGCGGTATAGCTCAGTTGGCTAGAGCAAACGGTTCATACCCGTTAGGTCGGTGGTTCAAGTCCACTTGCCGCTACCACACGGCCCATTGGTCAAGCGGTTAAGACACCGCCCTTTCACGGCGGTAACAGGGGTTCGAGTCCCCTATGGGTCACCAAACTTCTTTAAAGGCGAACGCTGATAACCATTAGAGTTATCGGCGTTTTCCTTTTGTGTAAGCATTTCATTTATCTCGTCAAATGTAGCACATATCTCGCCGTCCTTGTAATTGAACGTAAGGGGCACTTTATCGTCATATACATAGATTGCGTTAATAAAGACTTCTATTAGCCGCTTTTTCTGGTCTTCAATATCCGCATTTGTAAACCTAAATTTACATATCCAATATTTGATTTGCACCTTACTTAAAATAGGACGCTCAATTTGTTCCTTAGCGATTGCAATTTCAAGAGATTCCTTTTCCTGCTCTAACTGCACAAGTGTCGATTTTGTTGAGGACGTGATAATTCCCTGTTTAATGGCATTCATCACATTGTCTATCTCTTTTTGAGTTTGTGCAAATCTACTTTCCATTGCCGGAGGACTGACATTTTCTTTTGTTTGCAACTTAAAACAATGGCAAGGTTGAAAGGCAGCACAGAACAGACGAGTTAAGAATTTACAAGAAAATGTGTATGTACAACCTTGAAGATGGCAGAAAACAACCTGCAAGGCATAATAGATGGTCGAATACTATACCAAAAATATGTTTAAAGTTCAAAAGTCCAAATGAAGTTCTGGAGCAGTATCTGGGCACGATGTAGGGTAATAATGTGTTATGCCTAACTGCGGTTAGCCACAACCCAAGCAAAATTATATCACTGGTGTTTTGTCAAGGTAGACGGTAGTATTTTCTGCGAAAAAATCTCCACCGCTCCACCTTGACAAGAAAAATCCGCTGCAAACTTTATTTTTTTAGGAAAAGTGTCACCTATCATTGACAATTGAACAAACTTTTTAAAAAATATTAAAAAACCTCTTGCGCTTTTCTCTGCTATATTGTATAATGTCATTTGTGCAAATGCCGGCGTGATGGAATTGGCAGACGTGCTGGACTCAAAATCCAGTGGTAGCGATACCGTGTCGGTTCGAGTCCGACCGCCGGCACCATTTGCCCTTGATGTTTTTGGGGGTATAGCTCAGCTGGGAGAGTGCTTGACTGGCAGTCAAGAGGTCAGGGGTTCGATCCCCCTTATCTCCACCAAAAAACAATAAACCACAAGGTCGATAAACCTTGTGGTTTATTAAAACCTATGAGAACAAACATTTGATTTACACGGAACTGAAAAAACGCATGCTGAGGCTGCGTTTTTTGTTTTTGTGCAAGTTCTCTTAGATACAACTTATGACGCTACAATCACTTGATAATTGAATAAATAAATATTAAGGAATTAACCAAAAGGAATTAACCAAGTTGAGTAAAGGGTGCTGATTTTATGGCTTACTAAAAGCTTATGAAATCAGCACCCTTTTTGCGCTCAAATAAGAAAAGGAGGAAGCCTATATGAATAAGTTTTTTAAAGTAGAGCTTGTCTATATACAAACAAATCATGATCTACTTCCCTGTTCACATGTTCCTTTACGTTTAAAGGAGAATAAATTATGCTGATACGATACAGAAAAAATAAAAAATTGGCCTGTTACGACTTACGCTCGCTGGTGACAGTAGGCAGGATACCCGAAGAACGATTTCGTGGACCATTTAAAAGTTGTGGCAATTGTTCATATCCTTCCCACGGGTTTATTTGCTACCGTGCTGAAGGAGATTGCCTAAAAACAGATATGGACAAAACCTGTAGAAAGGAAAAAACAGATGTTGGAAATAAAATTGCATAAACATGATGATTCCTTAAACCGCACAGCAGATCTTTTCTTCCCGGCAAATGAAATAGATTTGGCTGAGATGATGAACAAAATAGATATTGGTATTACAACCGAAAAGCTTTGTGTGGTCGATGAAGTCCAGTGTGACTATGGAGGATTGCAGTCATTGGTTGGGACAAGAGCCAATGTAGATGAACTCCAGTATCTTGCCAAGAGAATGGACAGCTTTGATAAAAATGAAAAGAAGACATTCTTTGCTGTTGCAGAGCATGAAAAGCTTACAGAAGTCAAAGATCTTATAAATCTCACTTTTAATCTCCATTGCTACGCATTAATTTATGATTTCTCTGATGTTTCCCATATTGGACGGAAATATGAATTAAGCCGCAGGATGACAATCCCTCTTGATGAAATGGAGAATACAGACTTTTTAACCATCGGACAACAGCTTTTAAGCGGCAAAAAAAGAGTAATTACTTCATATGGCGTTTTATTTCATACCGGCAATAATCGAGAACTGATATATAACGGCGAGCAGTTTCCTGAATACCGGTGGCGAGATGATTGTGCGGCTATGGTTGTCTTGGAATATGGTGATGATTACAGTGACATAAAAAATGAATATTTGTACTTGCCCTGTAGTGAAGTTGAAATAAAAAAGGCACTCTGTCGACTTGGAGCAGAAAGCCTTTATCCTTGCTACACTATGTTGGATTGTGATGTGATAAGTGAAGATGTGCGCCGTATTTTTACCGAAGATTATCCCCTTTCAGAGCATATAGAAACTCTCAACAAACTAATGCAGATTTATGTAGGATTTGATGACCACAGTAGTGATGACTTTCATGCAATTATAGATATGGTGCAGCCGAAAACGCCGAAAGATGTGGTTTTGTTGGCAGAAAACTTTTATGAATTCACGGTAGTTCCTCAAGTTAAAACCCCTATCGACTATGGTAGATACATGATAATAGACTCCGGTCATTACAACTATGATAGTAATTTAGAGCAATAGGGGCACTCGCAATGTGGCGCTTACGGTCACATGAAAGTTTCGGCGGAACCTGGCTGAGCGATTATCTTCCAAATAAACTTGGCGTTGAAATGGCTGAAACCGAAGGTGATATTGGAATGGAAATGTGAGATTAAAGAATGGAGTGTTGAAATGTTGAATTTAGAACATATTAAGCGAATGTTTAACAGGGGTTATTTGACAGTTGAAACAGCTATGGCTATTCATAAGCAGGGTTATAGCATTATATGCAAAGA
>CAZNYY010000159.1:0-5780 GCA_964577335.1 uncultured Oscillospiraceae bacterium
TGCTCATTGCCACTTGTATGGGATATTTGTCAATCTCGTAAGCATAATACTTGATATTTTTATAACCCATTTTGTCAAGGCAGTATCTTCCTGTGCCGATGCCGTCATACATTGACAAAATAATGATTTCCTCGTCAAGCCGTATGTTCATGTGCCTTAGGATATGGATAATGACTTCTGCCGTCCAACCGTTGCCCAATCCCTTATAAGCCTGTGTTGCCGATACTGCCCGGCAATAATCATCGGGCAAGGTCTGTAACCTGCAACATTCTGTTACCGTCAATTTGCGGATTATGTAAAATCCGTCTGCCAACCTGATTTCATACTGTTTATCTTTGATGGTTATTAAGCCGTTCGATACTTGGTAAACGGTGTACTCTTTGCCATCTGCAAGGCTTATTGCTCTCAGTGGAATACCACCAGCAAACTCAATCGGAATGGCATACAACCCTGTCTTTGCACCTTGGCCGCCACCATTAGCCACGAGATTGACACTTTTACCGTCAATGCTGTAAATTCTTGTAGCTTGACTACCGCTTATCAAGCCTTTTTTATTGGGCAAACCACCAATACGAACGGGTTCACATATTGGATTGTCTTTTAATACAGTAGAAAGTGTATTCGTCTTTCCGTCTGAACGAGGGTGTAACTCCCTATGTTCATTGAAACCATGTTGGAGTTCCCCCGCTTCATATTTTTTTCTTAATTTTTTCGCCTGTTCGCTCCGCTCATATCGCAAACATACAGGTTCAGCGACCGCATTATCTTTCTGTACTGTGGTCAGTGCGTTTGTTTTGCCGTCCTCTCGGGCCTCATAAACTTGAATTATTGTATCACCATCAACTTTTGCGGACCTTTTACCCGTACTTTCGTATATACCTCTTTGTGCTACACATACAGGTTCGGAAATCATGGTTGCTCCGAATGTTCCTGTACGAAAAGCATTTGATGGAGCGTTCTTTCCATATTGTGCTTTTAATGTCTGCGCCTTACCATCGGGAGTGATACAGAGTGGTTCAAATGCAATCTGTGTATGATGTTTTTTAAAATAATCGCGTGCGTTCCCGGCTTGATGTTTCAGACAGTACGATTTTTCTCTATCAACAACTCCGCTTTCCAAAATGTCTTTGAGTAAAATTCCTCTATCTTCCGGCTGTGGTACATTTGGAATGTTGTGGGCATAAAACCTCTGTCTGTTTTGCGCCGATACCAAAGCCGAATTTATGTATTGTAACGGTGTTTCCAGTTCCCTTGAAATTTGGTCTTTTATCGGCTGAGCTGCTGATTTATTGTTTTCATATAGAAAGAAATCAGGCTTAAATTTTTCCTTTGCTATCAAGTAATTTTTAAATAATTCCCAACCCTCACCCTGCGGCTCCGTTTCCCTGTTGTTTTTCTGTGCTATACTCCAATGCGTACAAGGGGAGCCGCCTATAAGTATGCGCTTCAATCTCGCACCTCCACCCTCAAAATCTGCCCCTCATAAATCCCCGCCGTATCCAACCCATTTAACTCCATTGTTTCGTACAGCCATTTATCCCAACGTTGCCCCTGCCCGTACTCCTCCCAATAGTGCCATAGATATTTACCGGGCGGATTTACTATCTCTATGTATTTCTTGTCCGCACCCTTGGCATAGCTTGTACAAATCATGATTATCAATGCTA
Organism: uncultured Oscillospiraceae bacterium; assembly: GCA_964577335.1. Taxonomy (GTDB): domain Bacteria; phylum Bacillota; class Clostridia; order UMGS1883; family UMGS1540; genus CAZNYY01. The sequence continues at coordinate 1,668 of CAZNYY010000159.1, forward strand.
TAACCAACGCTATAATCATGCTCTTTTCAAAACTGTCAAGCTTTTTCCATTGTTTCATTGGTTGCCTCCTTCCTCCCGCTACAATGCGGACACACATACCACAGTCCGCTTACATGCTTACTTATGTTCCATATTTTGCGACATGCTGTGCATGCTATGTATTTCATGGCTTGTCCTTTCTAAGCTTGTCCATGTGATTGCTCCTTTCTTGTTGCATAATTTGTTTTATTTTGGTATAATCACCCTGAAAGGGGATGAACAATGTGAAAAAATACAATGATGACCTCGCCGCAAAAATAGCTATTGACCTCGCAAAATCAAATGTTGAATCCGCTCAACGTTGGGTAAAGGGCGAAGAAGTAAACCTCTTTATTGAACAAGTTTACGCCCTCTTAACTTCCGATGACATTAACGAAGAATAGTCCATACAGAGCCTTGCGACTTCCGGTAGCGCCCTAATCGCATCGGGGGTCGCATTGTCTTGTAAGCCGGCAATACAAATAACCCATTCCGCTAAAGCTTTAATAATTTCTCTTTCCATTTTATTACCTCCCTCCCGGCACTAAGCCGTGTTAATCCTTCTTCCAGTCACCCTAAGGCGTTCAATTTCTTTTGGTTTTTTTCAAGTTCTGCTATGTCCAGTCCCCACATTTCAAAAGCTATTTTGGCATTTATATGAAAAGGAACTGCCACGGGTAAATTACGCTTTTTTTCTTCCTCTGTCACAGGTTTTTTCATCTGATATATGGTACTTTTTACCTCTGTTCCAAATATCTGCCCTATATCCTTGTTGTTTAGGTAGCCTTTGCTGTAGTAAAGTCTGATTGCAGAAGCCGTATCTGCGATGGGTAAACGCCGTATTTTTGACATGGTATTTCTCCTTTCTAACTTGTTTTTCATGGGTTTTCCTTGACATTTCCTCCTTCTTGCGGTAAAATATTACCGTGCCTTATATGGCGAAGAAGGGAGTTGGTTATCGTGACCAAACTTTTGACTTGCCGAGTTCTCCATAGTAATCGTGATGCGTAAGGCGTAAGCGGCAGAACCATACTGCCAAAGTGAAGCGGCGCATAAAGAAGAGCTTTGTGCTTTTTAAGCCCGATGTTTCAAAAACGGCAAGCCACACAGTGAATAGAACACGTTAAAATATGGGCTTGAAACCATAGGGTTTTCGTGGATATATACCACGTTAAAAAATGCAAAAACCCATTGAATATGGTTGAAACATCTGCAATGCGTATGGGTAGCCAAATTTGGGAGAATTCCGTCTGTGCAAGCACCACAGGCGGTTTTCTTTGTCCTTTTTTGCATTGATACGCTCCTAACTTGCACCCCCTTTTGTGGCGAAAAGCTCGTCTATTTGTCTCGTGGGGAAGCATGTGTTTTTGATTTTAAACATTTCTGCCCTGTTAAAGTCCGTATCCCCCCGAAGCTTATTAAGCAAGGTGTCATATTTTATTCCCGTCTTAGCGGACAAATCCTTGGCTGTCATTCCTGCTCGTGCCATTTCTACATTTAATTCAGTAAACATTTATTTTCACCCCCTCCTTTTTATTCATTTGTATAATCCCAAGTACATTATATATACATATGTATAATTTGTCAACCCCTTTTTGAAATAAATTTATCCAAATGTAAAAATTTCTATTTACAAATGGATAAAATGCATATATAATGGCTTCAAGAAAGGATGATTATAATGAATTTTAAAGATAAGTTAGAATTGCTTATTGAGGAAAAAGGTATCTCTGTTCCAACGATTTCAAAGGCAACGGGAATAAGTAGCCAAACAATATATGGAATACTAAAAAGGGGAGGTGAGAAAACAAAGTTTTCTCACTTAAAAAAACTATCAGTATTCTTCGATGTTTCGCTTGACTATTTGGTTGACGATAATACCCTCCAAAGGAAACCCCCGCAACAATATAAAGAACACCCTCTTTTGGAAAAATACATCTCCCTCGACCCTCACGGCAAGGAAGCAGTTGACAGCATATTAAATGTAGAGTTGGAGCGCATAAAAAAGGTGGAGCAAGAGCAAGCAGACCTTTCTTGCGGCCTGTGCCAAGTAATTAAATTCCCCGTGCAGGAATATGAAGAAAAGGTTTGTGCGGGCACAGGGAATTATTTGGATTATACAACGGCGTTTATTACAGAACTTGATTATGAGCCACCAAAGGGGGCAGATTTTATTGTCCCTGTGCAGGGTCACAGCATGGAGCCGACTATATCAGACGGCGACAGGCTTTTTATCCAAAGAACAAAGGAGTTGAATTATGGAGATATCGGTATATTTTATGTGCCTTGTGACGGCTTAGTGGTAAAGGAATACACTCCAGAAGGATTAAAAGCCCATAACGGTGAATATACACTTGTTAAGGGTAATAGTGATATTGAGGTTATTGGTAAAGTAATTGGGAAGGTGAGGGAATAGGGGATAATAATATGCCAATATACAAAATGGAAGGCAAAAAAGACGGCAAACAAAAATACCGTGTGCGGATAAATTATAAAGACGTTTACGGTGCGGACAAACAAATTGATAGGGTTGTTTATGGTAGCGAGGAAGCGAAAGACCTTGAACAGAAGCTGCGCACTGAAATAAAAGAGACACCACCTGAAAGCCGATTGACTGTAAGGCAGTTGTTTGATGAATATATAAAAGCCAAGAAATATGAGGTGCGGGAAACCTCTTTAGAAAAAACAAAGCAAATACTCGAAAATCATGTACTGCCTACTTTTGAAAAAACAAAACTAAGCCAATTAAACTTAATAAACCTGCAAAAGTGGAAAGAGGGGATAGAGGAAAAAGAACTGTCCTTTACCATGCGCAAAAATATATTCAGCGAATTTAGGACAATGCTAAACTATGCCGTAAAGTTTGGGCATATGCCGCAAAATCCGCTCCCCCGTATAGGGAACTTTAAGGACGCATACGAAACAAAGAAAAGCATTGATTACTATACGGCGGAGGAATTCCTGACCTTCATCAAGCAAGCCCAAATTGCCGCCGAGAGCGAAGGTTTCTATGAATGGAACTATTATGTGTTTTTCAATATTGCGTTTTATACAGGACTTAGAAAGGGCGAAATACACGCCTTGAAATGGTCTGATATAGAAGATAACGTTTTGCACGTCAGAAGAAGTATCGCCCAAAAGCTGAAAGGCGGCGATAGGGAAACACCGCCAAAGAATAAAAGTTCTTTCCGCTCTTTGCAAATCCCGCTACCGCTTAAAAATATTTTAGACGAAAACAAAGAAAGATATAAGGGGGTTGATGGCTTTACCGAAGATTGGCGCATATGCGGCGGAATTACTTGCCTTAGAGATACGACAATTAATAACCGAAATGCACAATATGCAAAAGCCGCCGAGATTAAAGCTATCAGAATACACGATTTTCGGCACTCTCACGCCTCTTTGCTTGCTAACGAGGGTATAAACATACAGGAGATTGCAAGGCGTTTAGGGCACTCTAAAATAGAAATCACATGGAACACATATTCGCACTTGTACCCACGAGAAGAAGAAAGGGCAGTTGATATTTTAAACAAAATCATATAAAAACCGTGTAAAAATCGTGTATGAATAAAAAGAAACCGCTTAAATAGCGGTTTTCCTGTGTATTGGTGGAGGCGAGGGGAGTTGAACCCCTGTCCGAAAATGCATCCGCAAAAGTTTCTCCGAGCGCAGTTTATGGTCAACATTCCCTCCCCCAAAAGCCCATAAACAAGCTTTTGGGTTTAGTAGCTTCATTTGTCATGCCCGAGGCAAAGCTTACCCGGGTCACGTTCACTGCTAAGTCACGCCCTAATCCGAGCCGCAGTACTCCCGGTTAGGACGGCAGCCTAAACTAGGCTGCGAATGCTAAATTATCGTTAGCGTTTAAATTAATTTTCGGCTTTTTTAAGCGGAACCGACCGCTGCTCGCTACTCTTGGTTCAACATCCCCGTCGAACCCAGTACGCCCCCAGTAGGCAAGAGGCAGCGTAAGTGCTGCCCCTTTATAATACATTCTTTATTATAAACATAATACCCGCCAATGTCAAGTAATATACACTGGATTATTATGCCTTGTCATCCGCCGAAAAGACCTCTTTAACCGATGCGGCA
>CAZNYY010000160.1:0-5764 GCA_964577335.1 uncultured Oscillospiraceae bacterium
GTCCCCGTCGGTACTCAGGTCATCAAGATATTTCTCTATACAATACATTGCTTCGTCCAACAGCCCTTCCGTATCAAAAACGGAATGTTCCGGGTCAATACTCCCCACATATGCTGCATATAGTGCATGACCTTGTGACAGAGCGTCGTCTAAGACTTTTTCCGACTTCTGTTTTATATCTTCCGAAATCCTCTCAAAATGTGCTTCGAACTGCTCAAACATATACTCCATATCATCAGAATCTTTAATTTGTGCACCGCTTTCCTTCCTAAACTCACAATATATGTACTTGATAAGTTGAGAAAGTCCCGCATTTGTGTTTATAAAACTGTTTATTTCCTCTTTGGCTACAAGCATAAGCTTAAGTAAATAAGACTTGAGAGCTTCTCCCGCTTCCTTAGACACGGCGGCAACCATGTCTTCCCAAAACAAGCAGAAAACATTGTCCAACACCACATCACGCCCCGACTGTAAAACCTTGCCCGCTCTCTTCTCTGCGTTGACGCTTACAATGCGGTAAATGCATATTTTATCTCCCAGTTCTCTTTTGAGAAACGCTTCTCTTTCCTTCAATGCGTTCTCGGTTGCTCCATCGCAATTGGTAATAATAACATGCACATAATGATGCGATGCACGCTCAACATCTCTTATAAGGTTTATTTCAAAATCCTCAATTTTTTTTGTTGCTGATATACAGTAAAAGATTGTATGGTACCAATCGGTTATATTGCCCGAATTCTTTTTCTCAATGCTTTCCAAAATATCTTGTGTCCAATTATCAGCATCTCCAACCTCCAAGCCCTTGGAATCATATATCTCAATCGAACAATTTTCCCATAAACTTAATGTGTAGGATTTTAATTCTTTTGTTACGGGTTCCCCAACCCCAACCTCTGCCACATTTCGGTCTGTAAAGTAGTTTATAAACGAGGATTTCCCCACACCGCTTTTACCCAAGAGAAGAATGCGAATAATATTTTTATGCATCATTTTTTCGTCCTTTCAAGAATTCGGCTACCATTTCGGACATGTTTTCGAAAATAAACAGACTTGCAAAATCAACCTTTTTTCCTTTCATGATATCCTCGCAAGCTTTGTAGCAAATCCGGGAACACACATCTCCTATGGCCTTTGTTATTGAGGTCGCGACAACGGCATTCACCATTCCACCAAAAAGGGTGCCAAGTCCCGGGAACATCTTAATCAAATTACTCGCCAAGGATTTTCCCATAGTACTGATTATAATATTTCCGACCACTCCTTCTGATATTGTCGCTAACGACTGTATCCCGTAAGTGTTTATAATGCCGGTTATCATTGTGAGTTGAGTGGGAACTAATAATGCAGCATCCGAAAAGGGTATAGGAGAAAACGCAATTGCGGCGGCAGCCATAACGGCTGTGTTTATATATTTTTTGGCACGGTTTTTCTTTTCGTCCAGATTGATATATTGTGATGCTATAAAGTTATCCTTCAAATCCTCGTCATCAAGAGCCTCTATCGACCATGAAACCATTTTATTAAGTTCAAGAGGATAGTTAGGGTCTGTCGACACCTCGAAGATAGAAGAATCCAAAAATCTCGCATTCTTCTTAATGGCCTTTTTCATTTCTGCCGCGCGGGAGCCCTTTGAATCGTCTTGGTCACATTTTGTAAGGATAACAGCCACTCTCCCCTTGGTTTCCTGAAGGTTTGACAAGGTGGTTATTAGTTCGGTATCTATAGGCTCTACGCGGTGTTCGGAAACCGAAATGCAATACCATATAATATGTATGCGAGAATCTTCCTTTTTTGCCCTCCATGAGATTTCATTATTAACCTTTTCAATAAATGAATGTTTGGAATTTTCGCTTGTTTGTCCATCGTCGTTAATCTCGTAACCCTTGCTGTCAATTAGGTTTACCGCCAAATTATACTCTTTTCCGCCATAGTAATCAAACTCCTGAGTTTTAGGTGTGGTAGCAGATACCGGAGCTATTTGCGTGTTAAAAATTCTGTTTATTAACGAGCTTTTTCCAACTCCCGTACGACCTAAAATCATAATGTTGGGTAGGAGCTTATGCTTTTCCCGATACTTATCCCACTCCTTCTCAAAATAGTCATCAAAATCAAATCTTTCATTACCCATAGTCCAACACCCCATTCGTTAAAAGTATAGGTTTGGTGAAAACAGATTTTGACAAAAAGTATCAAAATCATTAAGTAAATATTGACAAAATTGGTTTGAGTATGCTATTATAATTTACATAGGTTGCATGAAGTCTTTGTGCTAACCAAACCTATACCTTTAGTGAAATTTACTGTGTTTTATTCCCATACTTATAAAATGCCCAAAGGGGGATACCACAGTTTTCAGCAGCCTGTTTGGCAGATAGTTCTTTGTTTTTCCAAAGGGAGTAGTTCTCAATATAATTTTCAGGCATCTCAATATTAGGCCTGCCAAACTTAACTCCCCTTTTTTTGGCGGATGCAATCCCCTCGGCTTGCCTTTGCCTTATATTTATTCTCTCATTCTCAGCAACAAACGATAGAAGCTGCAATACCAAATCAGCGATAAATGTTCCCAGTAAGTCCTTGCTTTTGGTCGTGTCGAGAAGCGGCATGTCCAAAACTATAATGTCTCCACGCTTCTTTTTTGTAATATGCTGCCATTCATCTAATATTTCTTTGTAGTTTCTGCCCAATCTATCAATGCTTTTAATAACAAGCAAATCATTAGGTTTTAAATTTTTTATCATTTTCATATAAGCAGGTCTTTTAAAGTTCTTTCCGCTTTGTTTGTCTATATAAATATGATTTTCGGGAACGCCAAAGGCTAAGAGTTCATCTATTTGGCGATCTTCCTTTTGACCTGTTGAAGACACACGGGCATAACCTATGATAATTTCAATCACCTCCGTATAGGCTTTGGTATGCTATTAGATTATTATACAGCAATATCAACTACTTTTCTTCCCACTTTGATAAAGCTCCACCAAAATGTCAAGGACCACAAAGAGTAAGGTTCGAATGTGTTTAAGCATAGGGTTTGCTACACCTCCAAAAGGTCGCCCGTGTACAGGAGTTCCTCTATCTCGTCTAAAGAGAAGCCCTCCAGGCGCAGGTTGTCAATATCATCGGAAGTATAACCATAGCATGAGGCAACCATTTTCAAATCATCAAGATAACTACCGCCCGCAACTGAATAACCCCACCATCTGTACATATCCTCAAAATCATCATAGTCAAATTTATGATAGGACAGGACACCATTTTGCCCTATTTTCAAAATGTCACCGCTCTTTATCTCAACTTCCTCGGCAAATCCCTTCTTTAAATCGTCAAACAAATGGGTTTCTATTAGTGCCTTCCAAAGTATTTGAGCTGTCGAGGCGTATGCATACAGCTTTTGCTTTGGGAAATGCAGTATTGACAGGGGGCTGCTGCCCTTAACAAGATAGATGTTATCGTCTTTATCAAGAACAGAAAAACTAAAACTCCCCTGAACCTTCTCTGCCATGTATTTTAAAGAGTCTGCATTTAAAACCTTTTGGCTTTCCATAAGCTGAACGGCTATGTAACTGTCTGTTTCTATCTTGCTTTTAGGAAGGTTTAGATTTTTCCTAAGAGTTGTGTCATTGTACAGTATGCCATTGTGAGCCAGTGCAAAATGATTGCCCCCGACCTTTCCATAAAAGGGATGGTTATTCGCGCCCTTATGCTTGTCTCCCTGTGTGGCGTGCCTTGTGTGACCTAAAACGCAACTCGCCCCCTTTGGAATGTCAAACTTTATATGTTCTGCACTTTTTGCTCTTTTGTAAATATGAAGGGAGCCGCCACTGTTATAGGCTATGCCCGTAGCGTCCATGCCCCTTTCCGCACTTGATACCGCAAGTTCTTTAACAAGGTCGTTTAAATCCCTGATCCCGCTCCCGTATCCCGTAATTCCGAATAATCCGCACATTAAATATCTTCCTCACTTTCAACCGGCTCATTAATATAGAGCCTCCTTATTTTTAAATAGTCAATCAATTCCTGCTTGTCGCCGCTGATTTTAGATACAAAATCACTCCACGACATTCCCTGAAAATCTGCGTCATTCATACCAATCGCCATATGGCATATCTCGTCTACAAGCTGAAATGCCGCCATCAGAGTTTCATACCTGAGAGTTCCCCTAAATATTCGTATTTCCACAGTGTCGTAGTTTTCAAGGTTTACGCATACATATCGACCGTACCGCTTGTCCTTTGCGTCCTTGTAGGTTTCGGCAGGAGTGCCTTTAAGACCGTATCTTCTTGCCCAACGGTTTATTTGGTTTTCCGTTCGTCTGCTGAATCTAAGCATTTCATTCCAGTGGGTTTCAACGAAGAATAAAATCCTTGCTATTACTTCTTCCTGTACAGTAATTTCATTGCCAAAAGCCTTTCTGTCACAATGAATATGAAGACCGCAGGTGGATGTTTGGTGCGACAAATATCCCATTTCCACACATTCGCTCAATATGTCACGCCAAGGCATAATGGTCTGATGGCTTTTTAAGTCCATGGGATGTGTTACCAGTTCAAAGCCATAGTCAATACTGCCGTCGTGCTTAATGTAGAGCTTTTCGCCTTGTGCGTTTGCTATATTTAAGAGAGTTTCCGCATTGTCACTGCACTCGCCGCCCTCGTCAACTTCAAGCTCCACGCCCAAAAAAAGACCCGAACCGTAAAATATCGGTTCGGGTCTGTATGAATAACTTTTTATCACTCTGTCATTGGAATTTTCGTAGCAAGCATGGCAATAGGGGATGTCGTCATCGCAGTAAAGTGCATCACCACAGTGAATTAAAATGTTGCATTCATGGCAGTGTGTATGGTTTTCGTAGCAGGACGGACACATATCCGAGTCAGCATCCTCAACCCATATCCGCCTGTCGCAGTGGACACAGGACATGGTTTCGCTTTCATAGCAGTTTGTGCAAATAGGAGTGTCCTCAAATTCGTGTATGTCATTTTCTTCGCAGCCGCAAAGGGCGCAGGTTGTAAGTTCCATTTTCTTCCCCCCCTTAATATTCGCTGGATAACAGCATTGTGGTGTGGGTTTTGTCGTCAATAACAAAAACCTTCTCATTAACGGGCTTTTCCGTTTTGAGAAGGTAATGTTTTTGATATTTTGGTATTTCCTGCGTGTGTGTGATTTTTTGCAGTCCGCCTTCCGAGGATAAGGTGAAAATCTGCAAATAGTCTTTCGGCGGCGGCATGGAGCGGACTAATCTCCATAAAAACGCCGAAAGCTCCCGTGGGATATTGTGTAAAACCCCACGGGTGATAAACCTTTGATTTTGAAACATAAAAATACACCTCCGATTATATTATTCATGGTTATAATATATAATTCGAGGTGGGGGAAAGCCGAATTTGGGGAGTCTCCTTATCTTTTATCCAAAAATATTTCAACAACTGACAGTATCCATTCTCTTATATCTGACGAAAAAATTGAAATTAACGTAGTTATTATCCACCAAAGTACATTTAGTACTTTAGATAGCAGCCCATACGAATTTCCCCCAAAATATCTAATAATTGTTTGTGGGAAGAATATTATTACTTTAATCCAATACACTGGATTTATTGAATCAAACATTCTTTGCTTATACACACCTATGGCTTGTAATACCCATGTGTTAATTTTTTCATTAACAACCTTGTTATCATTATCTAAATAATCAAAAGGATTAGCATTTGGGGTTCTTTCCCAAGTTAGTTGGGGTGACGAAGGGATTCGAGGGCCAATGTCTTTG
>CAZNYY010000161.1:0-5651 GCA_964577335.1 uncultured Oscillospiraceae bacterium
TGAGTAATACCCATATCAAATGCCCCAAGCAGCATCTCCCTACTGTTTTCATATCGGTCAACACTGCCGAAGTTTTGCCACAAGCCAAGGGAAATTATAGGCAGCTTCACACCTGAATGTCCGCACCGATTATAAGTCATTTGGTTATATCTTTCGCAGTTTGCAATATACATAAAATAATCACTCCCCAAATTACTAAAACTGTTCTGTACATATTTTAACACATACACTTTGCTTTAGCAAGAAAAGGAATTAATGCATCTCGTTATCACTGTCCTCCTTCAGCTTTGCCAGAGCATTTTTTAGTGCCTTTGGTAGAGGCAGACCCAAAGCGCCCCAGTTTTCAAGGATTGAAAATCCCTCGTTTGCAATGTAGTAAGTAATTGATGCAACTCTGAAAATCACAGTTTCACCTACCATAAGTGTATCAAGCTGTGTGGCAAGTGCCACAATCAACAGAATCCCAAGCTTTTTTACGCCGCCGATGTAAAACTTGCTTGAAGTGAATTCTTTGTTTGCCCACGCCTTAATAAAACCGCTCAAAAAATCAATTGCAATTAAAATCAAAAGGACAGCCATCAGACTGTCCATACCGCCGAAAACATATGCAAAGAAACTTGCAATGCCCCCGTATAAATATTTAAGTTTATCCATCAAATCATTCCTCCTTGTAAATTTGCAGATAGCTTTCACCTGCGTTTGTGTTGTTGTAATAATGTGTAACGGATATATAATAAAGGGCTCCGCCGTTTAAGGCGAAAGCCCGTGAATAAAAATAGCCCTCGTATATTTCATTGAAACTGCTATCATACAGCCGTATTTCATGGTCACCTGATATTCCTTTTTGTGTTATGCGATAGTTTGATGTTTCATTGGGAGTAAATTCAAATACTTTCATCTGCTCGGATACCGACTGAAAATATCCCGAATGAACCTTTGGCAGGGATTTAAGCGTTCCATCCACATTAACAAGAACTTCCTTTGCTTTTGTCAGCACACCTTCCATATTTACATAGGGAAAAGCAAATCAAACGGGTCTGAATGCTTGTCCGCAATTTTGTTAATAGGGTCTGTGAAATCTTCATCCTCTTGATTTTTGTAATAATCTAACCGTTTGTTTTGAAAACCGTAGTCAGCGTTATCATCGTTGTAACGCTCCTGCAAATCAGCGTCATGGTCATCCTCGTCAAGGAAAATGAGGATTTCCTCTGTTACCCCGTCTTTGCCGACTTCCACATAGTGGGTAATATTGCACTTGTTCTCATCATCCCAAGTTATGTAGGCATACCTGCCGTCCTTGGTCATGTAAGAGTTGCGGCTTGGATTGTAGCGGGATTTTTTGTCTAAGGTTTCGTTGTTCGTTGATTTATTCATTTATTTGGCTCCTTTCAATTTCTAGGAGCCAAATGTAAACAAACAAAGAGCCAAATGCTTACAAAACACAAATAGCCAGATGACCACAAAACTTGCGTTTCGTAAATCATCCGGCTATTTGGTAGCTCACATTTGACTCCGTTGCTCGGTATGTTTAGTATTTAATTGTGCCTATTTCTTTTTCGATGATGGTTTTGTCTGTGACAATGCGCTACCTGCTACCGACTTGCTTTTGGAGCTAGTTCTTCCATCTCTTAAAATAGAAGATGCTTTTGTAGCAACCGCTTTTGATGTCTGTTTTTTGTTGTTATTAGCCATATGTATCACCTCCTCGTGGTATTGTAGTCATCAGGATACACGCAGTTCCGATTTCTCATTACATGGAATCGAAACAAACTTCCCACACTGAGGGCATTTAAGTGTAACCTCAACTTCTTCTTTAGGTATTCTCGATATGTCAAAGGCTCTACGCCCACAGTTAGGACACTTCATTTTTTTCTTTTCCTCCATAGAATTCCTTCCTTTTCACAGTGTTAATCTGTATATACCCATATGAACACTTGGGTTTAAAAGAAGGCAGCACAAATGTGAGTTGTTACTGCCGACTATATAATGAGGTTATATTGGTCAAGGCGAATTTCTGTCGCTTGAAGAGACACATTAAAAACCCCTGCAATATTCTCAATAGTTGACCGATAGCGTTCCGGATCATCTGCATTGTTAATAGGTGATAAAAGCGTACCATACTGTCGTCGTATCTCCTGATGCGCACAATAAAGAAAGGCAAATCTGGGCATCAAGATAGCCGCTGCAAGGGAGTTGGCTTGCCATTCCTCTTTGTCACTATCTGTTTTTAAAACCTTTTTTCTTACAGCAATAGTGTCATCGCCACATGGCAGGTATCCTGTCTTTTTAAGGGCAAACACCTGGTTGGTGGGCGAATGATAACTACGATGAAGAACCCAGTGGGAGAGTTCATGTGCAAGCGTAAAACGTCTTCTGGGGAGCTGCCTTTGTCCACTAAGTGAAAGGTCAATCACAATATTTCCGGCGTAGACATCAAATGTTGTTTGATTAAAATGCAAGTCATAGCATGGAATTGTAGTATCATCAAAAACTACCAATCCTAAAATAGATTTGTCTGGGGAAAGGTGCTTGCTGTATATATCGAGATATAAACAGTCTTTTATTAGGTAATTGATGTCAATTTCGCATGGGCTATCAATAGTTGCTGCGAGGTGTTCCCGTAGCAACTCAAGTGCGATGTCATCAAAATCGGGTTTATGCAACTTGTACATCCCATTTGCTTCCTGTTCATAGTTTAGTATCAACTCCCCTACTCTCCTTTCTCATCCTTTGAAGTAATGACATCAATAAACCGCTGCCATTTATCATCGGAGATATTGTGATCCCTTGCTTTTCGGAGAGCGACACGTGCTATATCCGTTTTACCAATATACTCGGTCAAGTCTGGATAGCTACCTTTACGAATTTCTCCTGCCAAGTCATAATATAGGCTTAAATCATCTTCACTTGTAATGCCGAGAACTTCAGCAAGTGTCTCAAGATATTTGACGGGCGGCCATCTATTACCTTTCTCAACATCGCTCAAATATGCTGGTGCCATATCGATGTCTACGGCAACACTTCTTAATGATTTGCCCAGTGACTCACGCCTTGCTCTTACGAAAGCACCAAATGATAATTTTTCTTCTCCCATTTCTACACCTCCTGTTAATGTGTTCATATACATATTAATACAAAAAATGATGCATTGTCAATATGTAAAAAAATATATTTTATAAGCATGCGTTTTATAAAGACTAAGATAAGCGAAAGTTTAAATTATATAAGATTTTGCTTAGAATATATTGACTATATCTTTTGAGTGTGCTATAATTTTTTTGGAATAGTTTGTCTTATATCTTTTTAGAGGGGATAGATAAAATGGAAGTTAATTATAAGAAACTATGGAAATTATTAATAGATAAAGATATGAAGAAGCAGGATTTGCAGAATGCGGCTAAAATCAGTGCCGTGACAATTGCAAAATTGGGGCGTAATGAAAATGTAACAACTGCGATACTTGCAAAGATTTGTACTGCTCTAAATTGCAATGTCGGTGACATGATGGATATCGTAGGAGAGAGTGCTAACAATGATAAAGAAACGGAGACAAACCCCTATGAAGAGAATACGATAGTGCGTTTCATAGATTTGTTTGCCGGTATGGGCGGTATCCGAATTGGGTTTGAACAAGCCTTTCAACAGGCGGGTTATAAAACAGAGTGCGTGTTTACATCTGAAATTAAAGAGTCAGCAATTAAGGCTTATAAAAAGTACTTTAACGAACAGCAAATTGACGGTGACATTACACAAATTGAGGCTAAAGATATACCTGATTTTGACTTTTTACTGGGTGGGTTTCCTTGCCAAGCGTTCAGTATAGCTGGAAAACAGCGTGGGTTTGCTGACACACGAGGGACACTCTTTTTTGAAATTGAGAGAATCCTCAAAGATAAGAAGCCATATGGTTTCTTGCTCGAAAATGTTGAGGGACTTGTTGTGCATGACTTAGAAAACAACACAGTGAAACCTGGAAGAACATTAAAGACTATACTTTATAAGCTAGAGAAAGAATTAGAGTATACAGTTTCTTGGGATATCCTTGATGCTCAAAACTTTGGTTTAGCTCAAGCTAGGAGGCGCATATACATTGTTGGTTTAAAAAAAGGCAAGATATCCTTGGAGGATTTCCCCCAAACTAAATCTAAGTTTTCGGATGTTATGGAAGAAGGATGTAAAACCTTAAATGGGGAGTTTTCAAAAAAATTATTTGCAAAGTACAAACCAGAAGAGTTATATGGGAAAGCAATAAAGGACAAGCGTGGAGGGGAAAACAATATCCATAGTTGGGACATTGGTATAAGGGGTCATGTAACAAAAAAAGAACAAATCTTACTAAATTCGTTATTATTAGAGAGAAGAAAAAGACACTGGGCCGATAAAATCGGAATTGATTGGATGGATGGTATGCCTTTGACAGCTGAACAAATAGGTACATTCCACAATGTGGAAGATCTGCAGGCTATGCTAGATAAGCTAGTAGAACAAGGGTATTTAGTATTGGAGCATCCAAAGAAGAGGGTTGAAAGTAAAAACTCTACACTCGAAAGAACATTATATGAGCGTATTCCAGATATAACAAAACCAAAGGGGTATAACATAGTAACAGGAAAGCTGAGTTTCGAATTTAGTCGAATTTTGAATCCAGATTCTGTTACACCCACACTAGTAGCGATGGATATGGTGACAATCGGAGTTATTGATAATGGGGGGATTAGAAAGTTAACACTGCGTGAGGGGCTTAGACTATTTGGATATCCGGAAGATTATACCTTATGTGATTTTGAGGATACTCAAAAAGGAAAGAGACAAGGGTTTGATCTGCTTGGTAATACGGTCTGTGTTCCTGTTATTAAAGCGGTCAGCGAACGATTGGCTACACAATATATTTTTGAAATGAATGGAGGCACAAAAAAATGACGCATCAGAAACCAAAGGCACTTACTGTTGAAGAATTTATAAGATCGGCAACCATGTTCTACTTTGATTTGGATTTAGAAAAAGAGTTTGAGATGCTGACAGATGCTGACATTAAGGAACTCCAATCAATCCCTCCTGACATAGCCACAATAGAGGGGATTAAGAAATATATACAAGGCAACAAGCAGGCACTTCATAACCTCACAAGCCTTTTGAATATTTCTGAGGAACGTTTTAAAAGAATAATTACAATGTTACGCATCCAAAAGAAACATATGCCTACGAGCGAATGGTCGATATCAAAAATTCAGAAAGAAATGTTAGAACACTCTGAGTTTATGGATGAAGTGTGTGAACTGTTTTTAAAAGGGGCAACTCTTGATAAGTATAAAACTCTAATCCCTACTTATTATCGTGAAAACTTTCAGATAAGTGCATCAACTGTTGGAAGGATTGGAAATTCTGATGATATAAAGCGACTAGTTAAGCGTGGGCTAGAGGGTAAATATAGTAATAGGATTGGGGATAGTTTTTTTAAGGCGGTGCAGGATAAAATTGTAGGGATATGCGATCAATCAGGATTGACATATGTTATCAAGGGCAATGTCCAATCAATAGGTAGGACTATCGGAATTGCAGTCCCATCCGAAAATTCTCCGCGTTTATTGATAGATATTACTTGCAATATCACAACATCAAGCACTCAAAGTACTTATGCAAAAACTGCTGAA
>CAZNYY010000162.1:0-5648 GCA_964577335.1 uncultured Oscillospiraceae bacterium
TACACGGCTCGGGTATGCATATCAATATTTCAATGTGCAAAAACGGCAAAAATGTGTTTGACAATCCAGACGGCAGGTTGGGGTTAAGTGATGAGGCATACAGCTTTATAGCCGGGGTTTTAAAGCATATAAGAAGTATTACGGCGACCACAAACCCGCTTGTCAATTCATACAAAAGGCTTGTGCCGGGATATGAAGCGCCTGTTTATATTGCATGGTCGTGCCGAAACAGAAGTCCGCTTATTAGGGTACCTGCGTCAAGAGGTGCAGGGGCAAGGGTTGAACTTAGAAGCCCCGACCCTTCCGCAAACCCTTATTTGGCACTGGCTTTAGTGCTTGCGGCAGGGTTTGACGGTGTTAAAAACAAGCTTACGCCTCCGCCCGGTGTGGACGCTAATATTTATGAAATGAGCGACAGTGACAGGCAGAAAAACGGTATAGCCAACTTGCCGGGCAGCTTGGAGGAAGCTATTTTGGATATGAAAAGCAGCGATTTTGTAAAGGGCGTACTGGGCGAACATGTTTTTAATAAATATATTGAGGCAAAGGAAAGGGAATGGAATTGCTTTAAAACTACGGTTTCCGACTGGGAGAAGGAGCAATATTTATACAGCTACTGATTAGAAAAAACCAAGGGCACGATGCCCTTGGTTTTTCCGCCTGTTAAGGAGATTTATGCTGTGCCCACAGGTTTTACATTAGAACTGTTTTGTGCCTACGGAGCGCTCCGCAATTTCAATCGCCTTGGTTACGATATTACCGCAATCCTTCGAACTGACATTGCCCCAGCCGTTTGAACGAACCTCGTCGTAAACACCCAGCTCCTTAGCAATTTCATACTTTAAGTTCTCTGACATCTTCCCGTTTCTCGCCACTTTTGCAATACCTCCAATAATCTATCTAAACCATGCACGGTACAAGCTTATTTTGCCCGATGAATGCATTAATATTAAGGCAAATTCGGCAAACAGATAGATTATATGGTAAGTGTTCCTGTTTCACTCTCCAAAAGCATTAAAATGTTTTCCTGCGCTCCGGTTTCTGCATTTATATAAATCAAAAATGTTTTTTCATCCACATTGCAGGTTATTTCATAGCAAAAAACTTCTCTTGCCGATTCAAGCGGAATAACACACAGCTTTGTGTTTGAAACCTCTACCGCTTGGCTGACCTTTGATAGAGCCTCGCTTTCGGGAATAAAGCTTGCGGGTATTTCACGCATTTTGTGGTTCATAACATATCCCTTGCATTCAAGCCCCATCATCTCGCCGCTGTCCATTGCAATTCGTATCTTTACAAGGTCAGGGTACATTACAATGCCATCCTGTTTGGATGCGTAGTTTATAATGGCAATGTTTGACTTTATTTCATAATAACTCTCAACCATGTCCGAAAACCCGTGGGCTGCCAAATATTCTGCGGCTTTTCCTTTTGCCTCGTCAATACTTATGGTGCTTTCCCCGACATATCGGTTGTCAAGCATCCATGACACGGCCCCGTTTACCTTTGTCATCTCAAGGGTAACAATTCGGTTTTTATCCTCCTCATCGGGGGATGAAGTGAAGGTGTACCCCGGCAACAGTCCCTCGCTCTCTCCCGTCAGTGAAAGGTTTGGCGCGCGTTGCTCGCCTACAATTTCCGCTGCACGCTCGGCTGCCTGCTCGGCGGAAAGCTGGGTTCCGTCTTTTAAAAGAGCGGGCTCGGCTGTGTGAATATGGTCTGAAAAAGGTCCGTCATATATTAAGGTTGGGTATTCGGCGAATTGTTTTTCAACCTCTTCCATTCCGCTTGCCATCGCTGTTTGGTTTTGCCCGAAAAGTGCGTCTCCCGCACCTTTTATGTCCCCAAACCTAAGTGCGCCGCTGTAAAGCTGGTTTTGCATTTCCAATAGCGACTGGTTTAGTGCTACCGCATATCTGCTTAAATTTAAAAGTTCGTCATGCTCGTCGGGGCTTATTTGCTGATTATCCAAATGTTTAAGCGAAAGGAAGTATGTGAAATCCCCCACCTGTGACAAAAACCTGGATGTATTCTCAAGCTGAACATGGGATATCGGAAGCTGACCCAAATTTGCCGAGGCAAAAGCCGATTGGCTGTAAACCTCATTTGCAAGGCGTACCATTGATTTTGGGTCGGTCACGATAACGCCTTTTGCAAGCGATGTTTCAATGTTGTTTACATACTGAACCAACTCGTTAAAAGAGCGGTGGTACTGGTTTTCAAGCTGTGTGCGATAGTCAATGGACTGTTTGTACTGATAAATGCCTATGGATGCCAAAACAGCGACCACCACCAGTACAATACTGTACATATGCCTGTCGGACAGGCGGTTTTTAAAATCCTGTAATTTTGAGCGTATATTCATATTAATTTCCATAGCCTTTCTGCCCACAAAATAGAAACAACAAATTCACTTGACCTTACCGTGGGCGGGTAACGCGTGTACTGCTCCTTTTTAATTATCTGGCAAAGACGTGTTTGCCGATGGTTTTTATTACCTCCCTTGAATAAATCCACTGATTAGTGGTTTTTTCGGGGTTATAATAGTATATTGCTCCGCCTGAAGGGTCCCAGCCGTTCATTGCATCGGCACAGGCTTGGTAAATCTGTGAATTTGTATCAATTGGAACGTTTATCTGCCCGTCGGTCACGGCTGTAAACGCCCCGGGCTGATATATAACGCCCGATAAGGTGTTTGGGAAAGAGGGGTGGCGTACACGGTTTAGTATTACCGCCGCTACCGCAACTTGACCCGTATAACTTTCTCCCCTTGCCTCGCCGTTTACGCATCTTGCCAGAAGCTGTGTGTCATTATTGCTGCCCCCTTGGGCTTCTGCGCCATTGTGTAACAAAAATATTGTAAAAATGCCTGCGGAAAAAATCATAACTGCCGCCAAAAGGCAGCATAAGAATGTTTTTAATTTCATCTTAACCTCCGAGATGCTTACAATTTGGTTTTAGTATTTGCAGATACAAAAATCTTATACTGCTGCCAAAAAAATAAAGTAATTTTTTAAACAACCTAAAATATGGTACAACCTGTAACCTTTATTATGTAAACTTCATAAAATATAATTTGCGGCGGAATTTACTGCGCCGCCGAAATTTTCGTCTGCGGACGATGTGGCGATGCGCAAGTAAGTTCCATTATACGCATTACCCGCCCACGGTAAGGTCAAGTTAGATTTGCTATTTTTATTTTGTGGGCAGAAAGGCTATGGAAATTAATAATAATGAAAAGATATTTATCAAAGCCTTGTTGTGAAAATCCTAAATACCTGCCTTGCGGTGCGCCAGCCGTACCGTTTTCTGATGAAGAAAAAAAGAAAGAAATAAAAAAAGAGAAAAAACCAAGAAAAAAAGACGGGAAAAACCCGTCGTCATAACACCGTGAAAAAGGGGCTGTAATTTTTTGCAGCCCCCAAAAAATATTCAGCTAAATCTATTCACCACGCTTTCAAGTGCCGCATTTTCAAAGATGTCGTCCAAAGGCTGAAGGGTGACATCTCCATATTTTCTGTCAAGCGCCGTTTTAAGCAACAAATCCGCCATACGGGGGTTTTTCGATAAAAAAGGACCGTGCAAATATGTGCAGAATGTGTTTTTGTAACGTGCCCCTTCTGTTTTATCCTCTCCATTGTTACCAAAACCATGAAGTACCTTGCCAAGAGGCGGGAGGGAGGTGTATGTCCGCCCTGCATGGTTTTCGAAACCGGCGCACAAATCCCCGTCAATCTCAACCAAAACATTGCCTGTTAAACGCTTTTCGCCGCCTATTGTGTGCAGAGGAAGTATTGAAAGCCCTTCGATTTTTTCCTTATTTGGGGTTTCATAATATTCTCCAAGCATTTGGTAGCCGCCACACACCGCCAAAAACACGCCCCCGTCCTCAATGTATTCTTTAATAATTTGGGTTTTGGAAGACTTTATGTCCTGTGCGGCAATGCCCATCTCAAAATCCTGTCCACCGCCCAAAAAAACAATGTCCATATTGTTCCTGTCAGGTTTATCGCCAATTCCGTGCGCATGTATATTTACCGTAATTCCCCGCATCCGGGCACGGTATTTAAGTATCATAATGTTGCCCACATCCCCGTACATATTCAAAAGTTCGGGATAGAGGTGACAAATATTAAGCTCCATATCCTTACTCCATTCGTCCGTAAATTTAAGGTATCAGCCCCAAAGTTCCCTGATGTATTTCTTTTTGTGCAAATACCTTCTAAAGCTTACCATCTCGGTATATGTCGCAAGCAGATAAACCCTGCCCGATGCCGTTTTTATTTCATTTAAAAACCCGTCATAATCCTCATATACAAAGGGGAGGGGAAGCCCCGAAACTTTAAGCCTTATCGCCATGTCATAGCATCTGCTTCCGCCCACCAAAACCTTTTTTATGTTTTGCTGTATCAATTGTTCAAAATGCACATCATAAATCCAAGAAACATCTGTTCCGTCAGCAAAACTATCGCTTAACAAAACGCCCAAGGTAATATCCCCCTCGTCGGGCAATATCGAATTTATTGCCTCGTTACAGCCTGCGGGGTTTTTAACTAAAATTATGCGAAGTTCCGTATCCCCAATCATTACGGTTTCCTGCCTGCCAAATTTGCTTTTTTGGCCACGAATTCCCTCGGAAATATTCTCGCTTGAGACCCCAAGGGTTTTTGCGGCGGCGGCGGCACAAAGCGCATTGTAAATATTATAAGCGCCGGGCTGCATGATGGTTATCTCCCTGCCGTTTATCGAAACCCTTGAAAGCTGTGCCGAAATTTCAAAAATTTTATCAATTCCGATATCAATTTCGGGGCGGGCGTGCCCGCAGGAGGGGCATTTATAATTCCCCAAATGATTGAAGGTGACAAATTCATATGAATACGGTACACCGCAATTTTTACAAAACTTTCCTTCGGCATTTACCTCGCCACTTCCTGAGAGCGGTGCGGAAAAACCGTAGAAAACCCTTTTGTTTTGCGGGCATAAATCTGCAAGCATGGATTCGTCCGCATTTAAAACAAGGGTGGCGGAAGGTGCGTTCTCACAGGCCTTTTTTATAAAATCAAGCGTTGTTTCCACCTCGCCGTAGCGGTCAAGCTGGTCACGAAAAATATTTGTAACGCATATAATCTCCGGCGAAATTTGTGCGGTTATATGGCGGGCATAAGCCTCGTCCACCTCAAGCACGGCATACGGGTTTTCCATCTTCTTAAAAAAGCGGTGGTGTGATGCAAGGCACGAAACAATCCCCGCCGTCATATTAGCCCCGCTTGAGTTTGCCGCCACCGTTGCCCCGCTTTGCCTTAAAATACCAGTAAGCATTGCGCAGGTGGTGGTTTTCCCATTTGTACCCGTAACCAAAACCACACGGTAACCAGACGATAGGGTTTTTAAAATACCAGGGGAGAGTTTAAGCGCAATTTCACCCGGCAGGCTTGTGCCGCCCCCAAGCAGCCCCGTGATACGCGAAATTATCTTGGTTATTAAAATAACTATGAAATTCAAAATCTATTTCTCCTTTGTCAGCTTGGCATAAGAACATACAAATGTATTGACAAAAAGTGCAAAACACTGCCGCCCAAAACAAATAAATGCCATATCGAGTGCATATATTTATATTTTTTTATTAGATAAAATATAACGCCCAAGGT
>CAZNYY010000163.1:0-5644 GCA_964577335.1 uncultured Oscillospiraceae bacterium
GGACGATGGTTTTATAGCGAGCGCAACATATGACAAAAATAATGATTGGGAACTTTGGGCAGATGCAGGTAATGTCACCCACTGGATGCCTTTACCCGAGCCACCGAAGGGGGATAACAATGGATAAATTATTACCGTGCCCGTTTTGCGGGGGTGAAATGTCGCCAATCGTTATGTGCGTAGACAAAAGATATACGGACGAGGATGTAGAAATGTATCACAAAAATGGACGGTTTACTGGTTTTAATGATTATATTATCCGCTGCTATCATTGTGGAGCTATCAGCCCATCGGGAAGTGCGACAAAAGAGCAAGCCATATCCGCATGGAACAGACGGGCAAAGGGGGTACATAATGAGTAAAATGTTTGCAAAAGACACCAACCGAGGACACGCCAATGAGCGACTGAAAACGAGCTTTGCTATGGCATTATTTCAAAGTGATAGCTGATAAAAGTGGCGTTGCTTTAGACAATGATTGTCGAGTTGAAATTGAGGGTATAGTTGACGATATCGTCGATGGTGTGCTGGACGAAATTCATATGCAAAAGGAGCGTGAACAGGGATGACTGATAAAGATATTATATCTGGATTGATGGAAGAGTGCGACCGCCTACAATCCGAAAACACCCGCCTAAAAGCTGAACGGGATAAGGCTGTGGAGGATTTAAAGTCCGAAAACACCCGCCTAAAAGCCGAGAGGGATGAGGCGGTGGAGGATATGATATATATCCATTGCGCGGGACGGTATGGGTGCATAGTATGTTTTAATAATGATTTATGCAAGAGGCAAAATACGCATATTGGAAAATGTGAAGATTTTACTTGGCGAGGATTGGAGGAATCGGAATGATGGAGTGGGTTGAAATTGACAACGGTTGGGAATTGACGGCATATTACGGCGGTACAACGGCTTTCACAATAGAAACAGATGTAGACGGCGATTGGGAATTAAAATCGCAGTGGCGAGATGAATTTTTAGGCAGTTTAACAGACGATGAAGCCAAGGCAGAAGCAATTAAAATCATGGTTTCGTCATTAGAGGGCGAAAAAGAATATCTTGATGAGCTGATTGCAGGCATGAGGGAGTTGGAGGTGCAAGATGAATCAGAATGATATTATGGCGGCAATAAAGTTTTTGCAAGCGCATATTGATTTGCTGGAGCAGCAACACCCGACAAACAAAAATGCTATGCACGAAAAAGTTGTAATGTATGACAAACTGGCTATATCCGCCCTTGAAAAGCAGGTGGCGAAAAAGGCAGACTACCCAGAGCCAACAAAAGTTAAGGCTTTTGATGCAGAAACAGAGCAAACATATACATTTCCCTGTGTTCCATGCCCTGTGTGCGAAAAATGGATTGTAGTAAATCCAAATACTAAATATTGCAGTAATTGCGGACAAAAACTTAATTTTGGAGTAGTGTAAAATGAATGACATTATTGGGAAAAAATACGGGCGACTTATGGTTATTAGCTTCTCGGGCTTGGATAAGAAACAGAATAAAAAATATAACTGCATTTGCGATTGCGGTAAAGCAACTATTTCCTATGGGTTCGGTCTTAAAAATGGGAGAATAAGAAGTTGTGGATGTTTAAGGAATGAAAATGTTTTAAAAGCCGTTACAAAACATGGATTGTCATATTCAAGGCTGTTTAGTATTTGGGCGCATATGGTCCAGAGAACGACTAACCCCAACAATGACCGTTGGGAAGATTATGGAGGAAGGGGCATATCAATCTGTAATGACTGGCGTAATGATTTTATGGCTTTCTATAATTGGGCTACGGGAAATGGCTATTCTGATAATTTGACTATTGACAGAATAAACAACGATGGGAATTACGAACCAAATAACTGTAGATGGGCGACCAACAAGGAACAAATGAACAATAGAAGGTGCAGTAAAAATATAATGGCATAATCAAAAATTAGATTGGAGTGATTTAGATGGATAAAATAAAACCGTGTCCGTTTTGTGGAGGAAATTTGGTTTTATCGTGGCATGGCGGAGAAGATGTCTATCTGTGTGATTGCTGTGGGGTGCGGATTAGTCTGCCGCAATCGAGCATTACACATCTGACCGATATCGTAAACACCCGATATGAGCCACCAAATGAGCCGTTGACCTTGGATGAACTGAAACAGATGGAAGGTGAGCCTGTGTGGGTTAAGCCGATAAATCTACATGAATGGATATGTGATGCAATAGACGGAAAACCTGATTGGGGCATGGTTCGCAAATCTTGGGTTAACGTATGGCGAAAAGAAAAAGCCGACTTAGTGCGTTCGAGTTTTGATTTTGAGGATTACACCAAAACATGGCTTGCATACCGCGCCAAACCGAAAAAAGGTACATCATGACTGACTTTATCGCAGGGGTTATAGTCACAAATATTGTGGTATTTCTAACGTTGGCGATACTTGGGGGAGGGGGGAGTGATTAGGATGGCATGGACCGCTGCACAGGAAAAGTTTTTGGTGGACAACTATTACACCATGTCGGGAGCAGAGGTTGCAAAGAGTTTGGGAAAGTCAAAACCCGCAGTATATCAGAGGGCGAAGCTGTTAAGACTTTCTCGGAAGAAAGCAAGGGGTAAAAAGATGACCCTCTGCACCGATTGCGACAACGCCCGGGCAGACCGTTGCAGATGGGCACGGTATGCTAATCCCGACAAAGGAGTTGAGGGGTGGAGGGCTGTGCCCGTGGTTGTGAGCAACGGCAATAACCCGATAGATACGGTACGAGTTGATTATTGCCCTAAGTTTAAAAGGGCGGGAAATGCGGGGTAGATTATGACGGCGAAAGAATGGCTAATGCGTGGATGGAATATCAACAGGGAAATTAATCAATTGCACGAAGAGCGGGAAAAGGCTTTTAGCTTAGCCTGTAAGACAACGGGGCAAACGGATAAAGAAAAGGTGCAGGAGAGTATCAAAAACTCCACAGAGGATAGAAATATTCGCTATTCCGATTACTCCAAAGTGATTGATGAACGAACGGACGAACTATACAAAATCAAAGAGGAAATATTACAAGCCATAAACAAGGTTGAAAATGGCACATACAGAACTCTCTTAATCGCAAGGTACATAGGTTTTAAAAAGTTTGAGGAAATAGCTACAGAAATGAATTATAGTTATATACACGTGGTTAAAAACCTACACCCTAAAGCATTAAGCAGCATAAGAGTATATTGAAGTATACATTCCTTCTGTGTTATAGTGTAGTCATAAAAGTATATCAAAGCCTCTTACCAATCGGTGAGGGGCTTTTTCGATAAAGAAAGGTCGGTGGTTTGAGTGGCAAAAACTAAATACGAGACAAATGTGCTGCCCAAACTATTTTTAATTGAGTGTTGGGCGAGGGACGGATTGAGCGAAGAACAGATAGCCAAAAACGCAGGAGTTGCCTATTCCACCTTTAATTTATACAAGAAAAAACATTCGGAACTTTCGGATGCTTTAAAAAAGGGAAAAGAGATTGTTGACTATGAAGTGGAGAATAGTCTATATAAAAAATGTGTGGGATGTTATGTAAAAGAGGACAGAGCCTTTAAGTGCAAAGAAGTATATTACGATGAAGAAGGGCGCAGGTGTGAACGAGAAGTAGTTAAAACCGTTGAGGTGGATGTGTTCGTTCCGCCTGACACAACGGCTATTGCAATATGGCTTAACAACAGGAAGCCACAATCATGGCGAAGGAATGCAGGAAAAGAAAAGCTTGACGAACAGAAGTTTGAGCATGAAAAGAATATAGACGGAAAGAAGTATTGGTGATGGCATGGATAAATTGCATAAGTTTTATACAAGCAAAGCATGGCGGGATTTATCATTTGCGTTAAAAATAGAGCATGGCGGCAAATGTAGTAGGTGTAATTTTATGGCAGTAACCAAAGATGACTTTAAGTATCTTATAGGGCATCACAAAACAGAGCTGACCGAGGATAATACGAATGACCCAAACATATCATTAAATCCTGACAATGTAGAGATAATATGCCATGATTGCCACAACAAAGAGCATCGGCGCTTTGGTAATAAACAAAATGTATACATAGTTTGGGGTAGTCCGCTAAGCGGCAAGACAACATTATCAAGGCAGCTAATGCAGTACGGGGATATTGCCTTAGACATGGACAGCTTATGGCAAGCCGTAACGCTACAGCCCGAATACACTAAGCCGGATAATGTACGGTTTAATATATTTGCGTTGAGGGATAATCTGTTAGACCAAATCAAAACACGATACGGGCAATGGTATGATGCTTACATCATAGGCGGATATCCGGATAAATACGAGCGGGAGCGGATATCAAAGGAGCTGGGGGCAGAGTTAATATATTGCGAAAGCACAAAAAATGAGTGCTTGAAAAGATTGGAGAGCAGCGACAAGCCCGACAGGTGGCGGGAATATATTTTAGATTGGTGGGAGCGGTTTAATGGAGTTTAGTTACAGATGCTTAGTATGCGAAATGGTGAATGTGTTCCCGGGGCGGTGCAAAGACGGATATAATTGCATGAGGTGCAAAGGGGCCTTAACACCTATAGGGGAGGCGAAGGTGCATAAGAAGCCTAACACGAGTATAACCGTAGATGTGAACGTGGATACAGAGCCACTCACGGAGGCTTTGGAGCTTGCAAAAGAGTTGGAGGGAGTTTTGGCGAGACTATCCCCCCATCAAAAATAATTTTTTGTGGGGCTGGTTTACTGGCGTCGGGCAGAAATGCGACACACACCAAGATTTTGACTTTTCGCTTTTGGAATTTTGAGAACAATTGAAAGCAGGTGAGATTATGGGAACTTCCGAATTGTCAAAAGAGGCTGACAGGCGAAGTACGATAAAAGAGTTGAGGATGATAGCTGATGATTTAGAAAAAGGGTGTGACGGATTTAGGCATCTTATTGGCTTTGATTTTACGGGAGGGGCTATGAGTTTACGGGGCGAGGTTGAGCGGCTTAAGAAAGAGTTTGAAAATGCGGACGAAAGCAAAATGCGGGCGCTTGAAAGCTTGATTGAGCAGGCGGCTTATGAGCGGCTATATTTAAAAGGGCTGAATGAGCAGGCCTTAAAATCGGGGCTTATAGAGTTTCACCCTGAAAATGCGAAGCTGCAAAGGGCTCTTCCGGTATCAAACGAAATTGCGAAGCACTCCGCAAGCCTTACAAACATCATGGACAAGCTGATGAAGCATTTACATGTTGAGGTTGACGAGGATGACGAAGGACTGGGAGACTATGAATAGCCTTAAAAGCCTGAGAGAGGAATATCCCCTCTCTTTTTTGTGGGAATATGCAGAAAAGTGCAAGACGGGCGAAATTATTATTGGCAAGGAGCTGTTGGCACAGCTTGACCTGCTAATAGAGGATATGGACACTACTCTTTATAAATTTGACATAACAGAGGCCCACAAACGAATTAAATTTATTGAGCGTGAATGCAAGCACAGCATATCACCCTTTGCAGGGAAGCCTTTTATTTTAGAATTATGGCAAAAGGCTATAATGGAGGCTCTATACGGTTTTTACATGGAAATAGAAGGCAACTGGACAAGACGATTTGTAGAGCTGCTTTTGGTTATAGGGCGTAAAAACGGCAAAAGCGCATTTTGCTCCGCACTTTCTTTGGCCGAGTTTTTTTGT
>CAZNYY010000164.1:0-5643 GCA_964577335.1 uncultured Oscillospiraceae bacterium
TTTTATAAAATATTCAAAAAACAATGCCTGCCCGATTATTTATTAATCATCAGGCAGGCAATTATTGCTTGCGTTTAACTAAAAATCATTTTTTCAGTAAATATTTACAATGCCGCCGCCTTCTTCAAACTGATGCCACTCAACCGTAAAGCCCATCCCCTCGGCAAAAAACCTTGCAGGGATTAAAGTACGGTCATGTACTATTTGAGCGGGAACATCAAGTATAACCGGCTCACCGTCAACATAAGCCGTTGTGCTTCCGATTGTAACCTGAAGGATACTGCCCTCGTTAGCAACTGTTACAACATCATCACTAAACGTGATATCCTCATCCGCCACGCCAAGCAAATTGAAAAACGCCCGATACGGCACCATCGTCCGCCCTTCGGTAATTATCGGCATAACATCTGCATTTAGAGGCTCTCCGTTTACAATAACTATAACAATCGGCTCCATCTGCGGCTCTGCCGGGTATACGGGGGCAAACAGGTCAATGGAATTTTCGGGTGTAAGAACAGGGAAATCAATAACAACACCCTCATTTATTTTGTCAAAAACATAGTTTAAATTTAAAGTGATATCAACCTCGCTGTTTTCCTTTGTAATTCCGGGTACCGGGTTTTCAAAGGCTTCCATTATTTCCGCAATGTTTGTCTGCACGTTTACAGCCACATCCATTGTTGTAATGTTTTGGTTTTCGTCAGCCGTAGCATTTATTACAACCGCATCATCCGCAAACAGTTTTACGGTTTCAAGCTTTGCAAAAAAACCATTAATCAAACTCGTAACTTCCTCATTTGCCACAGCATCCACCCCAAAGGAAACCATGAAATAATTTTTCATAAAATCCGCCATATAGTCAGCAGTAATTCTGTATATTTCCAAAAGGTCGTTCTGCGATATTACAGCGGTATATACCCCGTCGGAAACTTCCTCTTGAATTTCTATTTCCCCAAACCGCTCTTGAATTTCACTTTGCATTTCCATTAATTCAGCCATGCTTGAGAGCATATCCACCGTGCCTCCGTCAAGCCCTGCCGAAACCTCCGAATAATCCATGTACATATATTTTTCATCGTACTGGCTTTTCATTATAACCATCATAACGGGATTTTGCGGATCCGAAAAATCAATATCATACCAAGCACGCACACTTTCCGTCTCCCCCGCCATGTCCATTTCTATTGCCAAGTCCATTTTAATTTTTGTCATGTCCTCAGCGTAGTCAAATTTACCTGCGGCGGACAGCACAAAATCCTCAAGTTCGCTTGCCTCAATACCGATTAGCTCGGAAGGAATTTTCCTTGCATCAATCGAAAATTCAAACGAAATTTCTCCGTTTTGCATGGACGAGTTCCCAAAAACATCAGGAAAATTTACCTCGTTTGCAAGTGCTCCCGCACAGGACAGGGTAAGTACTAAAACAAAAACAAAAACCGATAAAATCTTTTTCATAAAAATCTCCAATCCGCCGCTCCGCATCGGCAAAAATAGTAATCCCTTACCCACGGAGTGAGAAGTGATAAGAGATTTCCGCTCGACAAAAACCGCTGTTTAATCTTCTTAATTATACCATTTCTTCATGCCTTTGTCCATAGCTTAGTTGATTTTTTATATTTTTTGCGGTATAATTTTAAATATCATATTTGCCCGCACTCAAGTAACCTGCGGGCGGAAAGGTTATGGAAATTTATATGTTATTTTTATGCTACCCAAAATGTACAACCTGTCAGCGTGCGCAAAAATGGCTTGATGATAAAAATATAGGCTATGTGCTGCGCAACATAAAAGAGGAAAACCCTTCATACAACGAGCTGAAGGCTTGGTATAAGGCAAGCGGATTGCCTTTGAAAAGGTTTTTTAATACCAGCGGTCTTTTGTACAAATCACTGGGACTAAAAGACCGTCTTCCGGAGATGAGCGAGGACGAGCAGTTAAAGCTGCTTTCAACTGACGGGATGCTTGTAAAAAGACCCCTTGTGGTTAAAGGCAGCCTCGTTTTCGTTGGGTTTAAAGAAAATGAGTGGGATGCCGGTATCCGCTAAAGTGAAGAGTTTCTAATCATCAAAAAACGGAGCAAACCCGAGGCTTGCTCCGTTTTAACAACAATATTTGCTTTAGGACAAAATTGATACTTCCGTTTCTTTTTCAAACAGATGTATTTTATTAGCATCAAGCGCCAATTTGATTTTGTCACCCGATTTTGCGGTTGTTCTTGTGTTCACCCTTGCAACAAACTGTTTGCCTTCAATATCCAAGTAAAGGTAGGTTTCCGCACCCATCATCTCGGTTATTTCAACAGTTGCATCAACAACACAATCCGGCGTTGCGGAAATGCGCACCTCATCCTCATGTATGTTTTCGGGGCGTATTCCCATCATAACCCTTTGACCTATATATTTTTTGTCAAGCCCCTTTGCCTTACCCTCGGGCAAAACAACTTTCTGGCTTCCGAAAACCAATGCCAATCCCTTGTCCTCTGCCACCACTTCAACCTCTACAAAGTTCATCTGCGGGCTGCCGATAAAGCCTGCAACAAACATATTCACCGGCTCATCATACAGAACCTGGGGACTGTCAACCTGCTGAATAAACCCGTCTTTCATAACAACAATTCTCGAACCCATTGTCATAGCCTCTGTCTGGTCATGAGTTACATATATAAATGTTGTTTGCAGTTTTTTATGCAGTTTTCCTATTTCCGTTCTCATCTGCACCCTAAGCTTTGCGTCAAGGTTTGAGAGCGGTTCGTCCATCAGGAACACCTTAGGTTCACGAACAATAGCACGCCCCAGGGCAACCCTCTGGCGCTGACCGCCCGACAAAGCCTTCGGCTTTCTGTCAAGAAGATGTTCTATATCCAAAATCGTCGCCGCTTCCGCAACCCTTCTCTTAATTTCATCCTTAGGTGTTTTGCGCAGCTTAAGACCAAATGCCATATTTTCATAAACAGTCATATGCGGATAAAGTGCATAGTTTTGAAAAACCATTGCAATATCCCTGTCTTTGGGCGCAACGTCATTTACCAAAGTATCGCCTATATAAATCTCACCGTCAGAAATCTCCTCAAGGCCTGCAATCATACGAAGAGTTGTGGACTTACCGCAACCCGACGGACCTACGAGAATAATAAACTCTTTGTCCTCAATTTCCAAATTAAATTCGCTTACAGCCACAACCCCGCCGGGATATACCTTGTAAACGTCTTTTAAGCTTAAACTTGCCATTCTTATAATCCTCCTAAAATCTTCTCTTGTCGCTTAACTAACGTACTGAATATAGGATAACATATTTTTGCGCCCTTGTGTATACCCGAATTATACAAAATTATTTTTTATATTTGGACGATTTGCATAAACTGATTGATTTTTGCATCTATTCCCGTTCGTTTAAGGCGTGCATAAACCCGTCTATTGCAGTTATCATTATATCCCCTGCTATTACCTTTCCCTCGCACACAATAAGGTTTGCCCTTACCTGATGCGCCCCGCCGTTTGTATGGTTTTTCACTTCGTATGTATATCTTACCGCCGCCATACCTAAATAATTTTCAAGGCTTAAGCCCGCCTTTTTTTGAATTTTATTGTATTCGCTGTACACCGCATCCATCTGCCCTGGAAGCCTTATTGCCTCGCTTTCTATTGGCGTGTCTGACACTTCCCAGCCAAATCCTTTCAAAACGTCCGTCCGCTCTTTGTCCGTCCTCCCCCACATCACTTCCCCTTCGGTACGGTTGTTTGAAAAAAGCAAAATTATAAGCAGCAAAACCATGGCGGCAATTACTAAAAAAATAAATTTTTTCATAAAAATTCCCCTCCTTATTCATATCTTACTGGCTTTTTCGGAGAAGTATTCTATCAACCTATAAAAAGTTGTAATAAGGGGGGTGAGCTTGTCATATATATTTCTTAGTATGAAATTTTAATTAGGAGGGGCAAGCATGAATATAGACCTTGTGAAAGAAAGTATAAAAATAAATGAGGTGGCGGAGCTTTGCAGTTCTGAGGTTTTGGCGGAGGGCGACGTAATTGTCCCAGATTCCTGCCCGGACGTTGCAAGTATTCTTCAAATCGAAGCACATGCAGTGATAAACAGCCGTGAAATACAAACCGATAAAATTGTACTGGGGGGAGAGGTGCATTTTAATATTTTGTACGTTCCCGAGGAAGCGCCCGATAACACCCCCGCAAAAAGTTTAAGGCACATCCTAAGCTTTACGGATGTGTGCGAGGCGAGGGGGCTTTCGAATGATACAAACCTAAAATGCTCGGCCGATGTTACCCATATAGAGAACAGTGTTGTTAACAGCCGAAAATTAAACCTTAAATCAGTTATTGAAATTGAAATTAAAGCTTGCACACAAAGGGAAACCGAGCTTGTATGCGATGTTGTCAGCGACGAGGATTTGCTGACACGCAAAAAAACCGTGAATGCCTATTCCCCGACGGTTGACGAGGAATTTACCGTGGTTATTCCCGACAAGCTTGAGGTTCCCTCGGGGAAACCGCCCATAACGGAAATACTGAAGGTTGATGCATCTGTCACGGGGCACGACGTGAAGATTGTCACCGGTAAAGCGATAATACAAGGTGTAATTAAGGTATGCACACTGTACACCTGCGGAGAACCGAGCGGTCCGATACAATTTATGGAGCATGAGATTCCGTTTACCGAAATACTTGATATGCCCGATGCGGTGGAGGGGATGGACTGTGAAATAGAATATAATATTACCTCCATATATTACGAGGCGGATTACGACGATGACGACTGCGGCGCCAGGGTTATGGGGGTTGAGATAACCATGACGGTTTCAGTGTGTGCCGCATCAACCGCAACAATTGAAGTTTTGGACGACTGCTATTCCCCCGATTATGATGTGGAACTTACCAAAAAAGAATGCACTATTGAAAATGTTTTAAGCCACAACAAAAGCCAAATACCTGCAAAAGGTATTGTGACCCTGACGGAGGAATGTCCCGACATATCACAGGTTTACAATGTTGTTGCCAAACCCTATGTAAATGATGTTTCAGCGGACGGCGACAGCACTGTTGTATCAGGCGTTTTGGATGTGTACATTCTTTATTTAACTGTTGACCCTCAAGTTCCCCTTTACAGCTTTAAGCAGGAAATTCCCTTTACATATACGGAGGAAACCGGAAGCGGAGATAAGGTTTCCGTGGAATGTGCCACCTCCCTTTCGAATTTAAGCTATAATCTGACGGGGGAAAAATCAGTTGAAATACGGGCAAACATTGCCATTTCCCTAAAACTTATTACAAGCCACAATATAGAAGTTATTGAAAGTATCACCGCATCGGAAACCGCAAAACAGGACAGGGCATCCATAGTAATTTGTTTTGTACAGCGGGGTGACACCCTGTGGGATATTGCAAAGCGCTATAAAACAACCATTGAAAAAATAGCCCTTGCAAACCAGCTTTCCGAGGATGCAAATATAGAGGGCGGTAAACTGCTTATACCAAAGGCATAGTATTAAAATGCGCCGAACACGCAAAACAAGCTTTCGCTGATTTGATGCACCTTTGATAAACAAAAGCATCTAAAAGATGTAGCAAAATTTATTGTTCAACGAATTTTACATACACTTATGCTTTGCGCTATGAACAAACCTTACCT
>CAZNYY010000165.1:0-5627 GCA_964577335.1 uncultured Oscillospiraceae bacterium
CTATAGCTAAAATGACAGTAGCAACCCCGACAATCATAAAACACCCGCCGGCATCCTGGTCGTAAATCGGCTCAGCCGGCTCCAAGGCTGCGATTTCACCGTTAATTTTATTTATTTCCGCTCCAAGGTTGTCATTTACCTTCTCAAAAGTCGCAAGAGCGCGTTCACATCTGTAAACCGACTCAAGATAGCTTAAGAGTTCCTTGTTCACAAAAACACCTCTTTTCTCCATTTTCATTCAAAGATAAGGGAAAGACAAGGGGACGATCCTATGTCCTATAGATAACTTCCATAATGAAAAATTGGCATGATCCAATTTCACAATTAAATCATACTACTATTTTACATGGCTGTCAATCATAAGGTAAGAACTAAAATGTCACACCTGCTTTACATCTTTTAAGGTTGTCAAACCCCCCGTCCGGATGCCGACCTTTATTTTAAATGTGGGTTCATACTTTGTTTGTAGGTGATTGGGCTTATCCCGGCAAACTTCTTAAAAACAGCGGAATAATAATTTTGTGACGAGAAGGACAGCATCTCAGCAATCTGCGACATAGTATAACCCTGAAGCAAAAGTTTTTTCGAGTGTTTTATTTTCATATCGGTGAAATAATACATAGCGCCCACCCCAACATACTTTTGAAACACCTTTGCAAGCAGTGACTTGCTAACACCGCAACTGCCGGCTATTTGTTCAAGGGTTAGGCTTTCGGTTATGTTCTCATTCATATATTCTATTGCTTTGAAATAGACCTGGGACCTGAAAGTGGACACAGGAACAATGGGGTTTGATTCCCTTAACATCAAAATCAATATTGCCTCTAAAATAATTTTTATTATCTGCGCCCCTCCCAAGGGGACACGCTCAATCTGTGTAAGGAAAAACTCTTCCTTTGAATTTGTACTTAAAAAGAAATTTTTTGATTCTTTAATCAAAATTTCAAAGAGGTCCGCTCCAATACTGTCAATTGTGTAAATACTGTCTTCAAAATCTATCCCGTCTTTTATATCCAAATCAAAACTTATTACAACAACTTTGACATCATTTGTGCCTAAAACCCAAGACCTGTGGAAAACATCAGGCTTTATAATATAAGCATGACCTGCCGACATCTCAAACTCTCTGCTGCCGCAAGCCAAACCAAGATTGCCGCTTACAACATAATTAATCTCATAAAAATTATGCTCCTCACCAGGGAAGCTGTACCCCGGCTCAAGAGTCTGATAAAAAAAGGTATAAAGCCCCGTAACATTTATTATCGGATCAACTAAAAACTTATCAAATGAACAGTTATACATAAAATAAACCCTCTGTGCTTAATTTTATAAAAACCATATCTGAATTTAGATAGTTTTCCCTATTCTTTTCTGTTATTATATCATTGAATAGGCAAGTATGTCAAAAGAATCTTGAAATGGAGGGACTAATCATATTATGAAGGTAATAGTTTTTCGTATTTTAAGCATATTCCTCTGCTGCATTGTTTCTTTGGGGGGATTAAATGTCCATGGGGCTGGAGCAACGGAAATACAAGCGGTCCTTGATACTGTTACGTCATCGCCGCTTGTGCTGTCGGCGGATGGCGAAACGCTTTTGTTGCCTGATACCGGGAACCCGGAATATGGTGTAAGGGTAGCAGGGTGCAGCAACACTGCCGTTATTCATGAGGACCGAACGGTGACCAAGCCTCTTAACAACATGACGGCAAACGTTTTCCTTGAGGTATATGAAAAAGCAAACGAGGAAAATAAATTGTTTTCCGACACGCCTAATATTATAATGATAGAGGGCGAACCCGAAATTCCATTGGCAAATGCAAAACCCGAGGTTTTTCCGGGTATAAGGGAATGGCAGGGGTTTGCCGGGCAGTTTGTGTTTGGCGGCAACATAAAGATAGAGAATAACGAATTGAGGGAAACGGCCGATATCGTAGCGATGTATATCCGTGAAATGAGCGGTGCCGAAACCTCTGTAAGTTTGGGTGCGCCTGTTTCGGGGGATATTTATCTGAAAGTTGGCGGAACATCTTTCGTGGGCGAGGAGGGGTATGAGCTTTCTATTGAGGATGTGGCAACGATAACCGCTCCCACTCATAAGGGGTATGTCTATGCGGGAGCGACTATATCCCAAATCATAAGAAACAGCGAGGATAAAAGAAGTATGCCGCGGGGCAGAATGCGTGATTATCCCCAATACCCGGTAAGAGCGGTGATGCTTGATGTTGGCAGAATGTATTTGCCGATTGATTATGTAGAGGAAATGACAAAATATGCGTCATTCTATAAAATAAATGAAATGCATATGCACATAAATGACAACGGCGGTGAACAATCGGGTGCGTTTCGGGTTGAAAGCAAGAAATATCCTGCCATAAATCAGGGTATCATAACATACTCCCAGCAGGAATATAAGGACTTCCAAAACGCGGTCAAACCCTTTGGAATTGACGTTGTGACAGAGATAGACACGCCTGCACATTCCGTCAGCATCGGGTTTGCACGTCCCGATATCATGCTAAACGCCTCGTATATTGACGTGAAAAACCCCGATGCACTGGTGTTTATAAAAAGCCTTTTTGATGAGTTTTTGGACGGAGATGACCCTGTATTTAAAAGCCAAAAGTTCCATATAGGTACGGATGAATACCCAAAAGCAGAATCGGAAGCGGTAAGAAAGTATATGGATGAGCTGATTGCCCATGTAAACAGCAAGGGGCTTCAAGCGGCGGCATGGTCATCTTTGGGGAGTAACGGCTTTGCGGGCGTGACACCCGTTCGGGACCATATCTCCCATTACTGGAGTTCAATGCTTGCAAGTTTTGACGAAATGCTTGAGGACGGTTATAAATTTGTAAACAACAATGCCATGAGACTTTATGTTGTTCCCGGCGGGCTTAGCACCTCTTTTAAGGACAGATTAAATATGTCACAGCTTTATGATTGGGATGTTTCAATAACCCCGACCGCTCCGCACCTGAAGGCGGGGCATCCGCAGATGCTGGGAGCGGAAGCTGCACTTTGGAATGACCTTAAGGTCGGTATGTCGGAATTCGATATTTTCGACAGGTTTCGTGACCAGATTCATTTAATCAGCGAAAAAACATGGTACGGAGAAAAAACAGCGGGGCAGACAGCCGCCATGTTCGTAGAACGGGTTGAGAACCTTCCCAAAACAACCCCGAGTGTCAATCCCGCCCGTTTTGTGACCAGCGCAGCCCCCCTCGTTGCCCGATATGACTTTGAGGGGACCACAGGCACAACGGTGCCCGACCTTTCCCAAAACGGATATGATGCGGTGTTAAACGGGGTTTCAGTTTTCGAAGCAAACGGAAATAAGGCTTTAAAATTAAACGGACAGGGGTGGTTGTCGCTGCCGTTTGATAGTATGGGGTATCCTTATACATTATACTTTGACATGACAGTAAGCAAGGCAACCCCTTCAAACGCTGTTGTTTTTACAGGGAAGGACGGTACGTTGATTTATGACTTTGAAGGCACGGGTCAGTTGGCATACCAAAGAAACGGATATACCTTTTTACTTGATTATGAAGTTGTAGGGGATTTACCGCAGACTTATACAATTGTGTGTGACAGAGATGAACTTAAATTGTACGTTGACGGATACATGGAAAGCGTGGGTACATTCCATGAGGATACTGTTGCACGGGCACAAAAATCCTCAACATTTGTTCTGCCCACCGAGAAAATCGGTTCGGGGATAAAGGGGAACTTGGATAACATTTCTCTTTATAATTATGCCTTTAGCGATGCGGAGGTCACAGGTATCAGCCATAATATTGAATACATGAATTTGGCAAGGGATAAAGAAGTATTGGTAAGCGGCATAGAGGGCGGATATAAACCCGACGGTACGCCTGTGTACCCGCAGTTTGACCCTTCGCACGCCGTGGACGGGCTAATGAACACTAATACGTCCCTTGACAGGCTAACGGAAACTCCGTGGTTGATTGTGGATTTAGGGAAAGAATATACGGTAGACAAGGTAAAAATAGTTTTCCAGAATACCCCCGAAGGGTACGAAGTTTATACCTCCACGGACGAAGTAAATTGGGATCTTGTACGTTCGGAATCGGATTTGCCAAGCGGAGGGTTTGCCTCGGAGTGTATAGTTGATTTTCCGGGAGGAAAAAACCTTCGATACATGAAATTTCAACAAACAAAAAGGTTTTTGAACGCTCAGGGAACATATCGATACAGTGCTAATATGAGAGAAATTGAAATATACGGGCATGATACCGGTGAGGTTCACCAAATAGTGGAGCAGGCAAAAGCAGCCCTTGAAACCGTCTCGGAAACCCCGCAAAACAAGGCATTTAGAGATACTTTTTCAGAAAGAATAAGCTTGCTTGAAAGCTTTGTGAGTGCGGGTAACTTCAGCGACATGGTGGTTTTGGCTGCGTTTGTCAGTCTGAACACTCAGACATTAATTGAAGGTTCCGCTCCGAGTTTTTCGGCGGATTTTTCAACCCTTGGCTCTCTTCTGAATGAAGATTTAAAGGAGGAGCGCTTTGTGGCACAGGGATGGGAGGATTACGATGCATCAATAAAAAAAGGGAAATATACATTCTTTGACGCTTCCTCATCGCAGGATGATATCAGCCTTGCGGTTGAGCGCATTAATAGGAGCAGAAACAAACTTCGGTTAAAAAACTTGGTTTCGATAAGTACAAACAAAACCATACATGGCGATAACCCTTTGCAAAACCTTATTGACGGTGACCCACACAGCATAGCATGGCTTAGACTTAATCAAACGATAGGGGATTATATATTGTTTGAGTTTAGGGATGCGTTTGCTCTTTCTTCCGTGACCTTGAAGGCTCCCGGCGGGGGCGGGGATATCCTGGGGAAGGGAGAAATACAAATATCTGAAAACGGCGAAAGTTGGGCAACCGTGGGAGAGGTCGGCACAAGCACGGATGAAACAATTGAATTTAATGCCCAAACCGCAAAATATGTAAAAATACTCGTTACCGAAAATAAAGGAGCATGGTGGAAATTAGGGGAAGTGAATTTTAACAATAAAGTGGCAACGGATATCGGGGCTTTGGAGTTTGAGACTGGCAAAGCCGTTCCCAGAGAATATTATACAGCCAAAAGCTTGGCATTTTACGACTCTGCGGTTTATAATGCAAACCAACTTATGGGGCAGGAAGATGTTCTTCCGTCGGATGTAAATGCAATGGTAGACCAAGTTATTGCGGCAAGAAATGCCCTGTCTCTATAGCACATCCCTTATTTGACGGTCCTCATAAACGGCACGGAAGCTTCAAACCTTGAAAACGGGGTTTTAAATGCATCCTGCGATATCGGAAATTTGTACACGGAAAAACCCGTTCTGATAGTTGCCCGATATGCCGGCAATAAGCTTGCGGATATTGTGCTTAGTGAAAATGCGGAAGATGGCATTCTCTCGGTAGAAATGGAGGTTGAGGATGCCCAAAACTCGTCCGTAAAGATTATGTTACTTGCTTCTCTTGAAACCATCGCACCCATCTTTCCGTTTGAAAAACTAACTCCGGTTAATCCGTAGAAAGCAATTGCGCGTGAGGCTCAAGTTATTATCCATTAGCGTAAATTTAAAAGCGGGGTCAGTACAATCT
>CAZNYY010000166.1:0-5569 GCA_964577335.1 uncultured Oscillospiraceae bacterium
GGGCGGGAGAAAAGTTGTTTTCGCCCGTTCCTTTTATTACACCCTCCTCCGCCAAAGCCAAAATCTCTTTCTCAGCCCATGAATAGCCCTCCAAATCGGCAAAGCTAATTTGTTTTGAAGGCGGGGGAGGGGTGGGAGTTATGATTTCCGGCAGTGTGGAACCCGAAAAGGAGGAAGAACCGGGCGACGGTGCGGAAGGCAGAGAAACAAAACCCATATCAAGCTTTATTTTTTCATAGTTTTGGTTTAAAACATCATCTTCGCCATATGACAAGGAAAAGCTGCCCTGACTGCTGTTTTTGCCCTTCGCAGAAAATCTAACCGAAAAAAGTTCACCGTCAGCAGTAAAATCCTTTGTATTTACATAAATCGCCGTGATAGAGCTTAAATTCTTTGCCCCATCGGTAAGGTTTGAAAAAAACATTCCCGGGATTTCGGAGTTAAAGTTAATATCATAAGGCTCAAACAACTCCGTATCATATGAAAGAGAAAACTTAAAGCCCGCAATACCGGGGTTGTTTCTAATAACAGCGGTAACTGTGACGATATTCCCGTCTATTCCTGCGGTCAAGTTTACGGCAGGGTTGTCCGCATATACGGAGGGTGAGATTAAAAATATTATTGCAAGAACCAAGATTAAAGTTTTTTTCATTATTCTATGCTCCAGTCAGTTGTATTCTTAGTAAAAGGTGAATGTGCCTGCCTGCTCCACACAAAAAGTCTTGCAGTGTGGGGAAGAGCGGGGTTTTTGGGGGTGACATCAATATCGTCAAACAAAATTATGCTATATCCATTCGGCATGGTAAGGTTTTTGCAATAAAACCCCTCCAAAACCCCCAAGGGGTCATATATGCCAAGGGAGCAAAAGCTGTCAAAAGCATCACCCGCATTTGACATC
The DNA here is from genome assembly GCA_964577335.1 of uncultured Oscillospiraceae bacterium. Classification (GTDB taxonomy): domain Bacteria; phylum Bacillota; class Clostridia; order UMGS1883; family UMGS1540; genus CAZNYY01. The sequence continues at coordinate 899 of CAZNYY010000166.1, forward strand.
AGCACAATTGCACTGCCGGAAACTTTTCCGCCGTCAAACGACATTTCAGAGGAGGCATGAACATATTCTTCCTTCACGTTTACCGTCAGAGGGTTTATTTCTTCTCCCCTTTGGTTTGTTATATCACCCTGTGAGTATGAAATGGAAAGTCCCAAATCCCCCTCATTCAAAATGTCAAAGAACACGGTGAACAAAACACCGTTGCCGATCCAATTTGACGTATTTGCAACCAATGCAGTGACATAGTGCAAAGCAGACATATCTTCCTTCCCGTCAAGATTAGAAGTTAAGGTTATGGGAGGGACACTGCTTCCTTTCAAGATTGATGCAGGCACAATAACAGAATTATTAAAGTTTAAAGTTAGTTTAAACCCCGCAATCCCCGGATTGCCGCTGATGGACACATCAACCTTTATGCGGCCGCCCTCGAGAGCGGCCGCATAAAGATCCAGAGATGGTAAAGGGGAGGAATAAATATTTAAACTATTTGCTGCAAAAATTATAACAAGCAGCATTATACACCATAAACGTTTCAAAATAAACATCCCCGCTTTCTCGGTTCTTATTCGCCAAGTACAATTCCTTCCACCTCGGCAAGGTATTTTGCAAGATGAATTGCATCCGCCATGGTAATGCCGCTGTCACCTTTATAAACATCTGCGGCCTTCATCTCGGCAGGTGTGAGGACTACGCTTTCCCATTCCGCAAGATACTGTAAAAGTCTTACAAGGTCATAAGTAGTCAATTTATCGTCACCCGAAACATCACCGTATATAAATGTGATAATGTTTACCAGTCCTCCGTCGGCGCCCGCATCCAGCATTTCGTTGTCTATATTTCGGATATTTGAAGGCATAAAGGCTATGCTTATCGGTGTTTCGCTATCATCAAGGTCGGCTAAAATTTCAAATGTCAAAGTAAAAAGTTCCCCGTTTTGGGTTGAGTTATTTGTGCTTCCCCACACGGCTGTGATGTATTTAAGTTCCATCGGGTCCGATGCATCTTCAAAATTTGAAGCAAAGTTGCCGTTTGTCAAAATACTGTTATCACGATTTACGGAAATGGGAACAAGCTTCGAATTATCATAATAAATTAACAGCTTAAACGCCGCCATTCCCGTATTGCCTGTAAGGGAAATCTTAACATCAACCTGTGTTCCTGTTTTCCCTGTGACCGAGCTTGCCGAAAACCTTGTGGGTGCAGAAAGGTCAACATTATATGTAAAGTCTTCGACTGGGCTGTTTGAGTAGCCCGCCGCCTTTGCAACTGTCTTTAATGTTAAACTTTCGTCCACCAAAACAGGCTCGTCGTAAAGAATGCCGCCGTCTGTCGGGTCACTCCCGTCAGTCGTATAATAAACAGAGGCATCCTCCGTTTCGGACGACAGGGTTACGGGAATATTTGAAGAAACCGTAAGTCCGCTTTCAACATTTGACGCTACAGGTTCAGCGCTTTGTGCATGTATTACAGCGGAGGCGGAAACGAGTGTAACGGCAGTGCCCGCCGATGTATTTCTGTCACTCTTAGGTGTTATTATCACCTTAATTTTTTTGCCCACATCCTCTGACGAGGGGGTGTATGTCTTTTTATCTGTCGAAATTGTTCCTGCCACTGCGGAACCGTCCTCGTATGTCCAAGCGATATCGGAAGCATCAGCACCGCCGTTTGGACAATTAAAATTATATGAAAGCTCAACAGGTACTTCGGCAGCAAATTCTGCGGGTGTAAATTTGGGATTTGTAACACTTGAAATAAGTGCCGGGTTAGCTGCAACTGCTACGGTAGCTGCGGACGAAACGGGAGTGCCTATCTTAGGCTCAACTGTTGATGTGGGGGTAACCCTTGCAACTATTGTTTTGCCAAAGTCATCCTTTGTTACCGTGTAGGAACCTGCTTTAGTGGTTTTTCCTTTTGAAACGCCGCCAACAAGCCATTCAATCGATTGTGCAGAGGCATCTTCGGGGTCACCATTTGCGTCACTGTATGTATACGAAGCAGTAAGTGTATCGCCAACCTTCGGAGATGTGTTGTTAATTGTAACGTTGCCAGAGATTGTTGGTGCTACGGGTGGAAGTACAATATTGACAGTTCCAGCTCTATAATCAATCTCACTCTGGTCATACTCACCGGTTGTGTGGAATATACCACCCGAGTGACGTAGTGTCACACTTGATGTAGTTTCAGCAGCCCCTGCTGTAAAACCAAGAGAGAACAATTCTTCATTTGCATAGTTCTTGGGAGCAGCAAATGAAACATAAGCAATGTCCATATACTTTGTATTTCCACTTTCTCCAGTGTCTTGAACTGTTAACATATCAGTAACTATTTTACTGTTAGATGATGTAAGTGTGTCAGCTCTATATGTTAAATATCTGGAGTCATACTCCACTATAAACTGAAAGCTGTTAAAATTACCAGTTCCTTTTACCTTAAGAGTAAAATCAGTGCCTACGGATACATCTATTGCCTCTACCTCAATTGTTACTTCTGTGGCAGCGGTTGTCGGAATTGCAATCATGACCACCAAGAAAACCACAGCTGTAAAAAGCGTCAAAAGTCTTTTTGCTTTCATAAATTTTCTCCTTTCAACTTCGTGTTGTATCTCAGTTGTTATCTAACTGAGATACAAGACCTTGTAATAAATTTTAGTTCATTTACTGTTTATTTGAAGATCTGCTTCTGTTCCCGAGAACACCCTATACATTGCCATCAAGTCAGCCAATTCTACAATTCCTACTTTTCCAGTAACGTCAGATGACAAGTATTTTGCATCGGTTATTTCTCCAACTTCTGTATTTGAGAATATTCTATATGCCGCCATCAAGTCAGCAAGTTGTACCGCACGTGTGTCTGTTGTATTATTGGTTTTACCATAATACAGAACCGTAGAAGGAGAATCCTCAATCTCTAATGCAGCAGCAGCAGCAGCAGCATCTACAAAGTTTACAATACCTATAAATTTACCTCTTGCGGGCGAATAGAATAGTTCTTTATCGCCAACTTTAATTTTATGTGTTGTATATACAACTTCGTCTGTTTCTATCACTATTACCCTATGTCCGGTTTTTCCAAAGACGACATCACTGGCACCATCCGCTTCAAGAACAATATCCTCTGCACCAATCGCAGGACCTTCAAATGCACGACTTCTCACGATAATGTTTGAGAAATTGTGATCGTAAGTAAAGCCGCCGGCTGTGATAGTTGCTTTTACAGCTACCATTTTATCCAGTTCAGTGTCCCTCTCAACTTCAAGCACTCTACCTGCGGGAATTGTTGTATCCGCACCATCAATTTTTACAGAGTAGACGGTTTCTGCCGTATCAGCCGGGATTGTAACCGAGTACGCTGTAGCACTAAACTCAGCATCGTATGTCGGAGCAGTAATTCCATCCACAATTGCCTTTACGGCGGAAATTACCTTGAAGGTAATATTACCAACTGCGGTATAATCCTCATTTTCAAAACTGAGTGTAATGGTTTTTTCTTCTAAAGCGTCAGCTGGTTTTATAGATTCGTTAGTAGCCTCGATAGTTATTGTACCATTAGCACTATCTTTAATAGCATGAGTAACACCGCTAATCTCTACGTTCTCAATCCAGTCATAGGCGTCGTCACCCACAACGTCAATCACAATATCATCTTCGCCCCAAACAAATGGAGATGTACCGCCAAGTGTGAGTGTAGGAGCCGCAAGAATTCCTGTTGGAAGCTCTACCGTAGTAAATGCGATGGGCGTAGTGTTAACATTTTCCCCGCCCGCATAAATTGTAATTATTCTGCCTTCATCGGCAATGTTTCTCGGTGTAAATATTTTCGTCCATGAACCGTTCAAAGATGCGGGAAACTGGTCTATATACACAATGGCATTTTCCAGTTCACCATCAGTCAACTCACCAAAGACCTTGCCTGACGGCATTTTGATTGCCATAACAACAACATCATCTCCGCCGGTTGTTATGTTGCCCGAAACGGTTATCCTCCCATCGGATTTCAACTCGGCTTCAAGACCGGTTATCTCATTTGACGCAGTCGCCGCCGCAGGGAAAAAACATACCGTCATAATTAAAGCTACAACAAGTGCCATAAAGCGCACTGCCTTTATGCCAATTTTCAAGTTTATCCGCCCCTTCCATATTAAGTATGAGGTAATTATATTATTAATATAGTAAAAAGTCAACTAAAATTCCAAATATTTTAAAGTAATTTTAATTGACTTTTACCAAATATTTATATATAATTTAAAGTTGGGGTGAGTACATATGAAAATATTAATAATTGACGGTCAGGGAGGAAAAATAGGCGGTTTCCTTGCAGAAAAAATAAAGAAAACAAAGGTTGGGGCGGTAATTACCGCCGTAGGCACAAACAGTATTGCAACGGCCGCCATGTTAAAGTCAGGGGCTGATTTTGGAGCAACGGGGGAGAACCCCGTTGTGGTGCAAAGCAGGGAAGCGGATGTTATTATGGGTCCGGTTGGAATAATTTTGGCAAATTCTCTTTTGGGCGAGATAACGCCCGCCATGGCAGTCGCTGTGGGAGGCAGCCGTGCGCATAAAATACTTGTTCCCGTACAAAGGTGCGGTGTTTCAATTGCGGGGGTGAGAGCCATTCCCCTGACAGAACGGATTGATGAAGCGGTTGAAGCTCTTTTGAAGTTATGTGAGGACG
>CAZNYY010000167.1:0-5569 GCA_964577335.1 uncultured Oscillospiraceae bacterium
AACATTGATTACTATTTCTGCATCAGCAGAGGACACACTAAAAAGCAAGCTGACAGATGAACATTTAAGCAAAGTATCAATCCTATCATATGGCGAAGAATATGATGTCTGGGGAATTGCAAGCAATAGCCAAGAGGAAAACAAGGCGTTTCTTGAAAAGCTAAATGAATTATCTGTTGCAATTGACGATATATCGGGTATATCTTTAGCAGAAAAGCAATTAAAATTCTCCATTGAATTTACAGATGATGTCATAATACATTTTAATCAAATTAATCACGGAGATAAATCTGTGGCATTATTGGCTGGTCGCAGCCCAGATGAAACATTTATTTACCTGGCAGACTTAGAACAAGCCGAAGAATTAATCCAATCCTTTATGAATAGAAATGCTGTAGTTTTTGCGGATGTTGATCAAAATAATGAAAATTATCGGATATATTCGACATTGACTGCAATGGGAATAATTAAAGGATATGAAGACAACACATTCCGTCCGGGAAAGCTTGTAACTCGTGCTGAGTTTGTCGCTATACTTATGCGGTATAAGTCTTTTGAGTATGCAGAAGCGCAGCAAACATTCAGCGATTTACCATATGACCATTTTGCATATCAACACATTGAGACAGCTTATGCGTATGGTTATATTAAAGGTGACGGGAGCGGAAATTTTGAACCGGACAGCCCTATCAAGCTGGAAGATATGTATTTAATTATTGCAAGGGCATTTAACTTTTTAACAGGAGATGACCAAGCCCTATACCGCAAGCAAATTGAAATTGAAAATGTGTCTGATTACGCTTATCAAGGTGTAAATGCACTTTTGGCAAACGGCACAATTTCCACGGTCGAAAATTTAAAAATGTTTGCAACACGGGAAGATACTGCATTAACATTATTTAGCGCAGCTGCTCATTCAATAAATAATCAGGCTGAAAAAAAGATTAGCATTTTACATATAAACAGTGATGACTTATATCAAGAACCCAACTTTATTTTTAGACCCCTTCTTGCCGGGCAGGAGAGAGAACAAATTCTTTTGTTTTATGCTTTAGGCGATAGCGGAGCGGCAATATCTCCATTTGCCCTATCTCGATTGGAAAATGTACCTGATGTCAGAATACATATAACAGGAGAAAATACACCTAATTTGTCTAAATATTTAGAGACAAACCCCGACGTTTTGGAAAATATCACAGAGAATGATGGAAGCGTTCGCTTCCTTCCTTGGGAACGCACGGCAAATCCGAGACTTTTCTTTTTAATTAATGTGAATTCCGAAGAAGATATTATCCATATTTTAAAGTGGTATGATGATAACTTTCAGCATTGAATATTTTAGGTTCAGGCGGTTGATATGAAGAGAATAAAAGCTTTATTGCTATTAGGAAGTATAAATTAATTTGAACGATTTTACAGGGAAGTAAAAATAGATTTGAGTGTCAAGGGGGGACGGGGGGTGACAGCACTTGACAACTGACAATATTAATGGTGGGGGGATTGATGAAATGACAAAAAAATTATGGTCTGTAATTCTATTTATTTTAGCGGGAGCGGTACTTGTGAGTTCCTGCCAAAAGCAGATGGTCAATGATTCTGCGCCACCTGCTGAAATGGTAAGCACGCCGGAGCCGACAGAGGTTCCGGCAACACCCCTGCCCGAGCCAAATGTGGACATTGATTTGCCACAGGCAGAAAATATAAGTCCATATAATGAGCTGATTAAAACAATATATACTGAAGATGAATTGCTTGAAAGTAAGAAATTTAATAGAGAGTATTCAAAAGTAGAGGGATTGTTCGAAATTGAATGTGTGCGAGTTATAGGCGATAAATTTTATACAATACTGAAGTCAAATAACGGCGGTACTTTGTACATGCTGTTTGGAAAAAACGACAAAGGGAAATATGTTTCCGAGGATGTATGGTATTTTACAAAAAAGTTATATCGGCAGAATTTTGATGCGCTAACTGTTGGCTCCTCAACCCGATTAGATGTTAAGATGATTGATCCATTTGATGATTACTTTATAGCTTCAGGGTTATATGATGTGAATCCTTTCTCCACACATTATACAGTGGACGGTTATATAATAAAATTAGAATATGAACGCCATTACGTAGAAGGAACTGCAGACGAGCAGCTAAGAATTTGCAGTATGACTTCAGAAAATGCATCTGGCAATTCAATTTACAGTATGCTTATCCCAATGGATAAGCCCGGAAACAATTGAGCCGTAGCCTTCATTTGTTTAAGGGACGAGTGCTTTCTTTAGAACACCTCGGAAGTGAGAAACAATGCTTTCGAGGTGATTTTTATGCCAAGAACAGATTAGGAGGAATAAACCGGCAGATAACCCCCGTCATTTCCAAAAGAAAAACAAATTCAGTGTTAAACACTGCATTCCCCGAATAGAATTTATACAGACGGGGTGATTTATTATGGTTTTATTTATTAAGCGCAGCAGTATATTATTCGTGATAATGATTTTGGTGGTTTCATACCTTATACTTAACCTGCGGGTCAGCAGACCCGTAAGCGGTGTGATTACACCGTTGGTAATCTTGGATGCGGGGCACGGTGCGCCCGACGGCGGTTCTACGGGTGTTAAAACAGGGGTTTTGGAGAAGGATTTAAACCTTGAAATAACTATGAAAATAAAGGAACGGTTGGGAAATGAGCCTGTCAATATAATTATGACCAGGGAGGATGACAGGGGAATTTATCCAAAGGAAGATGACACCATAAGAGATAAAAAGCGCAAAGATTTACAAGAGAGGGTACGCATTGCAAACGAAAGCGGTGCAGCGGCTTTGGTTAGTATTCATATGAATTATTTTACTGCCCAAAAATACAGCGGACCGCAGATATTTTACTCTGTAAACCACCCGTCAGGGGCAGTGCTTGCAAAGGATATTATGGATAAAATTGTAGAAATAATAGGTCCTCATTGTACAAGGGAAACAAAGCCTATAAAAAATGAAATACTTCTTTTGAGGGAGGCGGAGGTACCAGCGGTTATTGTGGAATGCGGATTTTTATCAAATGCTGCGGAGGAGCGGCTTTTGATGGACGGAGAGTACCAGGGTAAAATGGCTGATGCAGTCAGTCAAGGAATAATGGAGTTTTTAAAGAGGTAATATATTATTTTTGAAAAAGGTAGTATAAAAAGCCTAAAAAAGGATTATATTTACAGTGTAGGGTTTTTGGTTTATATAATCGCAGGGGGAGACCTGATTTTTAGGAGGTTTTATGTATGCTGCCGACACCCGAGAATACCGTAAGAAAAACTACCCTTTGGGAATGGCTTGTGTCGCCTGATATGGTAAGTGATGAAGAGCTGTTATACGAAATGATAAGAGAAACAAGGGAGGACATAGAGGTTTGCAGACAAAATTATGAGTTTACAAACGATGAAACCTTGATTGACATGTACATTTACGCAATAAAAGCACATGAGATGCGCTATGAATACCTGATTAAGATTGCAAAAAAGTATTATGACGGCGAAATAACAGAAGGGTTTTAGTTTGAATAGAACTAAAACCCTTTATGTTAACTGACATCTGTAAGTTCGATATACATGGAACCTTTTTCCGCTATATAGTCCTTTCGCCCTTGAAGATTATCGCCCAAAAGCAAATCAAACATATCGGTGGTTTTGGTTAAATCATCCGGCATAACCTGTATCAGGCGCCTTGTTTCGGGGTTCATTGTGGTTTCCCACATCATGTCCGGGTCGTTCTCGCCAAGCCCTTTTGAGCGTTGGATTGTGTGTTTCGCATTGCCTATTTTGTCAAGGATTTCGATTTTTTCCCTTTCGTTGTAAGCAAAATAAATTTTGTCCTTCACGGTTATTTCAAAAAGGGGAGATTCCGCAATAAAAACCTTCCCCGCCCTTATCAACGAGGGCATCAGCCTAAACATCATTGCAAGTATAAGTGTTCGTATCTGATAACCGTCAACATCCGCATCGGTGCATATTATAACCTTGTCCCATCTGAGGTCATCAAGGTTAAATGTACTTATTTCACGGCTTTTAACCTCAATCCCGCAACCCAAAACCCGTATCAAATCCATAATGATATCGTTTTTAAATATACGGGGAAGATCCGCCTTCAGGCAGTTTAATATTTTGCCCCGCACGGGGATTATCGCTTGAAACTCGGCATCACGCCCCAGTTTGCAGGAGCCAAGCGCCGAGTCGCCCTCCACGATATAAATTTCACGCTTTGCAATATCACGGGAGCGGCAATCAACAAATTTTTGCACGCGGTTTATAAGGTCAATTCCCTTTGACAATTTCTTTTTAAGGTTTATGCGGGTTTTTTCTGCGGTTTCACGGCTGCGTTTATTTAAAAGCACTTGCTCACATATTTTTTCCGCTTCCACCTTGTTTTCTATAAAATAAATTTCAAGATTGTGCTTTAAAAATTCAGTCATCGCCTCGGCTATAAACTTGTTGCTTATGGCCTTTTTTGTTTGGTTTTCATAATCGGTCATAGTGGAGAAACAGTTTGTGACAAGTGCAAGACTGTCTTGCACATCCGTAAAAGTGATTTTCGACTCGCCCTTTTGATATTTATTGTTTTGACGTGCATATGCGTCAATAGCCGCAACGAACGAGCTTTTCACCGCACGGTCGGGTGAGCCGCCATACTCCAAAAAGCTGGAGTTGTGGTAATACTCAAGCAGAGTTTTGGTATTTGAAAAGCAAAACGCTGTTTTAATCAGTAGCTTGTATTCTGGCTTGTCCGCCCTGTCACGCCCCCTGCGCTCCGCCTCAAAATACACAACATCCGTCATGCCCTCGCCGCCCACAATTTCTTTTACATAGTCAACTATACCGTTTTCGTAAAAGTACGCATATTCTTCGAAACCCTCGGGTGTTTCGTTCCTCAGCTTAAAGGTAATCCCCTCATTTACAACCGCTTGCTTTTTCAGTGTTTCCTGATAATATTCCAAGGGGATATCAATTTCCGTAAAAACCTCAAGGTCAGGTTTCCACTTGATGGTAGAACCTGTTCTGCGGGCTTTAATTTCCTCTTTATAAAGACCGCCGATATTTTCCCCGCGTTCAAAAAATAATTCATGTTTATATCCATCACGGTAAACCGTTACATTCATGTATTCCGAGCTGTACTGGGTGGCACAACTGCCAAGCCCGTTTAAACCAAGGCTGTATTCATAGTTTTTTCCGCTGTTATTGTCATATTTGCCGCCCGCATAAAGTTCGCAAAAAACAAGCTCCCAATTATAACGCTTTTCCTTTTGGTTATAATCAAGGGGAATACCCCGCCCCTTATCACGCACCTCGATAGACTTATCCATAAAACGGGTCACCACAATTTCAGTGCCGTACCCTTCCTTAGCCTCGTCAATCGAATTTGAAAGGATTTCAAATACTGCGTGCTGGCAGCCCTCAACTCCGTTCGAACCAAAGATGACACCCGGACGCTTTCGCACACGGTCCGCACCTTTTAGCGACGATATACTCTCATTACCATATTCTTTTGCCGGCATTTTTACCTCCCTATTGATTTACTCCGTACATATCTTTCAGTCTTT